>CAYQKN010000024.1:23298-36956 GCA_964417885.1 uncultured Burkholderiales bacterium
GGCAAACGCCTTTTTGCGACTTTCGGTTTCCGCCTCGAATCCCATGCTGGTCCAGACATCGGTGGTGACAATGTGCGCCCCGCGCGCCGCAGCCATCGGGTCGGTGAACACTTCCAGATGCTTCAGGTCCAGCATTTCGCCGCGCTGTGATTTCATCGGGTAGCCGGCGGGCGTGGCGACGTTCAGCTTGAAATCGAGCGTGCGCGCGGCCTGCAGCCAGGTATAGCTCATGTTGTTGGCATCGCCGATCCATGCCACGGTCTTGCCGGTGATCGAGCCGCGCTGCTCGACAAAGGTATAGATGTCGGCAAGCACCTGGCACGGGTGGTACTCGTTGGTCAGGCCATTGATCACCGGCACCCGGGAATGGGCGGCAAAGCGTTCGACCTTTTCCTGTTCGAAGGTGCGAATCATCACCAGGTCGACCATGCGCGAAATCACCCGCGCCGTATCTTCGATCGGCTCCGAGCGGCCAAGCTGGGTCGATTGTGAATCGAGGTGGATCGCCTGGCCGCCCAACTGATAGATGCCGGCCTCAAACGAAACCCTTGTCCGGGTCGAGCTCTTCTCGAACACCATGGCCAGCATGCGGTCGGTCAATGGCTGATACGGAATATAGTTCTTGAACCGGTGCTTGAGAATCTTGGTCCGGGCGAACAGGTGCTCGTGTTCTTCACGGGTGAAATCACCGAACTGCAGAAAATGCTTCATCCGGCGCACCTAGGCCGCAGCCTGCTGCGGCTGCGCCAGGAATGCCCGGATGACCGGCGCCAGGCGCTTGACGATTTCGTTAGCCTCGGCTTCGTTGATGATCAGCGGCGGCAGCAGGCGGATGACGTTTTCCTGCGTGACGTTGACGAAAATGTCCGCGTCCAGCGCCATCCTGACGATGTCGCCGCACGGACGATCAAGCTCGATTCCCATCATCAGGCCCATGCCGCGGAATTCCCTGAACCCGGCGACGCCCGACAGCGCCTGGTGGAATCCGTCGCGAATGATCGCGCCCATTTTCACGGAATTTTCCAGCAAGCCTTCTTCCTCGATGATTTCCAGCGTGCGCAGTGCCGCAACCGAAACCAGCGGTCCGCCACCAAATGTGGTGCCGTGATTGCCAGGCTTGAAAACGCCTGCGGCGACGCCCTTTGCCAGGCAGGCGCCGATTGGCACGCCGGAACCGAGGCCCTTGGCCAGCGGCATGACGTCGGGCGTAATACCCGCCCATTGGTGGGCAAACCATTTGCCGGTACGACCGATGCCAGACTGGACCTCGTCGATCATCAGCAGCCAGTCTTTCTGCGTGCAAAGCTCGCGCAGTTTCTGCAGGTAATCTGCGCGCGCCGGCACAATCCCGCCCTCGCCCTGAACAACTTCGGACAGCACTGCCACCACGTCATTGTTGTGCTGGGCAATCGCCTTGATGGCGTCGATGTCGTTGTAGGGGACACGAATGAAGCCCGTGACCAGTGGCTCGACCCCGGCCTGCGCCTTGCGTGAGCCGGTGGCGGCAAGCGTCGCCAAGGTGCGGCCGTGCCAGGCGTGTTCCATCACGATGATCTGGGGTACCGCCACGCCGCGCTGGTGGCCATACAGTCGCGCCAGCTTGATGGCGCATTCGTTTGCCTCGGCGCCGGAGTTGCCGAAGAAAACATTGTCCATATGGGCAAGGCTGCAAATTTTTTCAGCCAGCGCAGCCTGTTCCGGAATATTGACCAGATTGGACGTATGAATCAGCTTGCCGGCCTGCTCGGCGATGGCGCGGGTCAGCTTCGGATGGCCGTGCCCCAGACCCGACACCGCGATTCCAGCCAGGGCATCGAGCATCCTGCGCCCGTCGGTCGTGTACAGCCAGGCCCCTTCGCCGCGGCTAAATGCGACCGGTGCGGGCTTGTAGGTATTCATCATGCAGGGGGATAGCATCGACATTCTCCATGGGCGACTGGTGCGCGGAAAGGCCTGTGAATCGCGCAGCTGAAAAGACAACGGCGGCCCCGAAATTATCGCCGGTCGGCCGCCGCTTCGTTCCAAGAGGGCAAATATAGGACAAACAAGTGTGCAGTGCAACATGGCCCGCGTCCTTTCAAGGCGGGGCCATCGGCGGTCAGGCGGCATTGGGGGTAAATACCCGGCAGGCTATAATTTCATGTTGGCCTGAACCCTGCATTTGCCGCGCTACCGGCGCCGCGCCGCGACGGCGGACAGGATCCAACCTGACAACCCGGTCCCGCCTCACGCACCTGATACAACGTGTCTTCCACCCCGCATCGAATCATCATCCAAGGCGTCACCCTGAAAGGACGTGCGTTCCGGCCAAGCGATTGGGCAGAGCGCCTGTGCGGCATCATGTCGACCTTTGGTGGTGACCAGCAGATGCGCTATTCGCGCCATGTCAGGCCACTGATGCTCGACGGCGTACGTTGTGTGCTGGTCGATCCCGCGCTACGGGATATCGAGCCGCGCGCCTACCGGTTCCTGCTGGATTTTGCCAGCGACAATGAACTGGTGGTCATTGACCCGCTGGAATTGAGCACGGAAAACTACTGCCCGGTGCCGGGCAGTGCGCTTGATCGGTTGCCGCCCTAGGGAAGAAATTGCGGCTAAAACAAAAAACCGCCAGCCCCGACCTTGCGGTCATGCCCGGTGACGGGCGTCGGCTGACGGTGTTGTCGTAGCGGGCAGCACCGGCTGCCCCGAGATACTACGGCTGACTTACGCTTGCGCGGCGGTCTGGCCTTTGGCGCCAATTGCCTTGATCGCAGCGGAAAGACGGCTCTTGTGACGAGCAGCCTTGTTTTTGTGAATGATGTTCTTGTCGGCGATGGAATCGATCGTCGAGGTGGAAGCCTTGAATACCGCCTCTGCCTGTGCCGCATCTCCGGCGGCAACAGCTGCCTTCACTTTCTTGATGGCGGTACGAAGCTCGGTACGCTGAGCCATATTATGGGAGCGCTGCTTGACTGCCTGACGTGCGCGCTTGGCGGCTTGTTTGGTGTTTGCCATGGTTTTTCCAGAATCAAATCATGAATATTGCGGGAAGCCTTGTATTATATCCCGTCCCATAAAAAAAGCAAACCCGCTGATTTTGCTGGTCTTTTGTCCCCCCGCCGGCCAGTTCAGCTTCTGCCAAAGCCCCTATGAACCTGTTCAAGGCAGCCGCCTCGGTCTCAGCGATGACGTTTCTGTCGCGCATCACCGGGCTGGTGCGTGAAATCATCGGCTTCAACTTGTTTGGCTTTGGCGCCGCCATGGACGCTTTTCAGGTCGCATGGCGCATCCCCAACCTGTTGCGACGGTTGTTCGCCGAGGGCGCTTTCAGCCAGGCGTTCGTGCCGATCTTTGCCGAATACAAGGCGACGCGGACTGCTGCCGAGACCCGCGCACTGGCCGACCGGGTGGCAAGCCTGCTGTCGCTGACACTGTTTTTCGTCACCCTGTTGGGGGTCATCGCCGCACCGGTGCTGGTTTACGCGACCGCATCCGGATTTTCCGCCAGCGCGGAGCAGTTTGACCTGACGGTTCAACTGGTGCGGATCACATTTCCGTACATCTTCTTTATCTCGCTGGTGTCCCTGTCCGCTGGCATTCTCAATAGTTTTGGTTCATTCAAGACCCCCGCCTTCACGCCGGTTTTGCTCAATCTCTGCGTCATTGCCGCGGCAGTGTGGCTTGCGCCGCGAGTCAATCCGCCGGTACTGGCGCTGGCAATCGGCACCTTGCTGGGCGGCCTGGTGCAGCTGGCGTTTCAGATCCCGGCGCTGAAACGCATCGGCATGCTGCCGCGCCTGTCGATCCGCAGCTGGCAGTACCGTCGCGACAACGGCGTGGTGCGCATCCTTGCCCTGATGGCACCGGCCATCCTGGGTGTTTCCGTCGCCCAGATTTCACTGTTGCTGAATACCCAGATTGCTTCTTTTCTGACCACCGGATCCATCGCCTGGCTGACCGCCGCGGACCGGCTGATGGAATTTCCGTCCGCGATGCTGGGAGTGGCGCTGGGAACGGTGCTGCTGCCGTCACTGGCAAAAACCCACGCCAATGCCGACCAGCAGGAATTTTCCCGACTGCTTGACTGGGGACTGCGGCTCACACTGCTGCTGACGCTACCGGCTGCGCTGGGGCTGGCAATGCTTGCCACGCCGCTGATTTCCACCCTGCTGCAACATGGTGCGGTGACGCCGCGCGACGTATTGATGGCGCGTTCGGCGCTGGTTGCCTATTCCGTCGGACTGACCGGCATCATCCTGGTGAAAGTACTGGCGCCGGCCTACTACGCGCGCCAGAACGTCAGGACACCGGTGCGGATCGCCATTGTCACGCTGGTCGTCACGCAGCTGTCCAACATCGTGTTTGTGCCGTGGTTCCAGCACGCCGGACTGGCGCTGTCGATCAGTTTCGGCGCATGCGTCAATGCCGGCATGCTGTATTTCTTCATGCGCAGGGACAACATCTTCGCGCCACAGGGCGAATGGCTGGCTTTTTTTCTCAAGCTGCTGGTGGCGCTGTATCTGATGGGTGGCGCGCTGTGGTGGGCGACCGGTGCTGAGGCAAACTGGCTGGCGATGACGACTGCGGCCAAATGCATCAAGCTGGCATGGGTCATTTTCCTCAGCGCCGGCGTTTATTTCGCTTCCCTCTGGTGCATGGGCATCCGGCCCGGCGACTTTGCCAAACAGGTGGCGCAGTGAGCCCGCTTCGACTGCATCGCAGTCTTCAGCCATGCGTTGGTCCAAACGGGCCGCGCGCGGAGGGCCTTGCCATGGCGATCGGCAATTTCGACGGCGTTCACCGTGGCCACGGCGCGATCCTGTCGGCCACGCGCGACGCGGCACTTGCGCATCGGCTGGTGCCGGCCGCGATGAGCTTTGAACCCTTGCCGCGTGAGCATTTCAGCCGCGTGCGGCCTGACGGCAATCCGCCGCCCGCGCGATTGATGACGCTGAACGAAAAAATGGCGCAGTTTGTCCGCGCCGGCATCGAGCTGGCGTTCGTGCCGCGCTTTGATGCCGCCTTTGCCGGCCAGTCTGCGGAACAATTCATTTCCCGCCTGGCCGATTTGCGGGTTCGCTGGCTGATGGTCGGTGAGGATTTTCACTTTGGCAGCCGGCGCAGCGGCGACGTTGCGATGTTGCAGGCAGCCGGCGCCCGCCATGATTTTTCGGTGACAACGGTTGCCGATATCGTTGCCGATGGCCACCGCATCTCCTCAACCGCGGTGCGCGAAGCATTGCGCGAGGGGCGGCTATCGGACGCCAGAATCATGCTCGGCCGTCCCTATGCGATCACGGGACGTGTCACCCACGGTCGGAAACTTGGCAGGACACTGGGCTTCCCGACCGCCAACATTTCCCTCGGCTGTGCGGCGCGGCGACGGAATCCGGCCCTGAACGGCGTGTTTGCGGTAAAATGCCGGCTTGTAACTCGCGGGCTCGAGGGAGTGGCGGGCGAGAATGGAACGGTCCTCAACGGGGTCGCCAATCTCGGTACCAATCCGGTGGTTTCATCTGAAAACCGCCACCATTTGGAAGTCTTCCTCTTCGATTTTTCAGGCGATCTGTATGGCAGGCGCCTGGAAGTGGCATTCATCGAAAAAATCCGCGACGAACAGAAATTTGCCGGCCTGGAGGCGCTCGTCAAGCAGATGCACGACGACACCGCAAGGGCAAAAACCATTTTGCGGATTGCCGATGATGGACCAGAAAACTGACTACAAAAGCACACTGAATCTCGCCGACACGCCTTTTCCGATGCGCGGCGATCTCGCCCGGCGCGAACCCAATTGGGTGGCGGAGTGGCAGCAGCGGAAGCTGTACCAGAAAATCCGTGAGCGTTCCAAAGGACGCCCGAAGTTCATCCTGCACGACGGCCCTCCGTATGCCAACGCGGCGATCCATATCGGTCATGCGGTCAACAAGATCCTGAAGGACGTCGTCGTCAAATCGAAGCAGCTTGCCGGATTTGACGCCGTCTATATCCCGGGCTGGGATTGCCACGGCATGCCGATCGAAATTTTTGTCGAGAAGCAGCACGGCAAGAACGTGCCGACGGAAAAGCTGATGTCGTATGCACGGGCTCACGCAGAGTCTCAGGTCGAATTGCAGAAGAAGGATTTCATGCGCCTGGGCGTACTGGGTGATTGGGATCATCCCTACAAGACGATGGACTTCGCCACCGAGGCGGCCGAGATCCGCACCCTCGGTCGGTTGTTCGAGCGCGGCTATGTCTATCGCGGACTGAAGCCGGTGAACTGGTGTTTCGACTGCCAGTCTGCCTTGGCCGAGGCGGAAGTGGAGTACGAGGACAAGACCTCCACCACGATCGACGTCGGGTTCCCCATTGCCGAGATGGAACGCGACAAGCTGGCCACGGCATTCGGCCTGGCGAAGCTGCCGGACGGCCCGGTTTATGCGGTGATCTGGACCACCACGCCGTGGACGATTCCGGCCAACCAGGCGCTCAATGTGCACCCGGAGTTTGACTATGCGCTTGTCGCCACGGCGCGCGGCCACTTGCTGCTGGCGCGGGAGCGCATCGCCGAATGTCTCAAGGCCTATGGACTGGAGGGCAGGGAAATCGCCACCTGCAAGGGCCAGGCGCTGGAGCGCATTGCGTTCAAACATCCCTTTTTCGACCGGCCGTCCCCCGTGTTTATGGGTGATTACGTCACACTCGAAACCGGTACCGGGATCGTACATTCGTCACCGGCCTATGGCGTGGACGACTTCAATTCATGCAAACGCTACGGCATGACCAATGACGAAATTCTCAACCCGGTACTGGCAAATGGGCAGTATGCGGCGTCACTGCCGCTGTTTGGCGGGATGAACATCTGGAAGGCGCAACCCGAGATCGTGAAAACGATTGAAGCCGCGGGCGCCTTGTTTCAGTCATCCACGTTCAAACATTCCTATCCGCATTGCTGGCGGCACAAGACGCCCACGGTATTTCGCGCCACGTCGCAGTGGTTTATCGGCATGGACCTGAAAGCACCCGGGGAGAACCGCAGCCTGCGCGAACTGGCGCTGGCTGCCATCGATGCCACGCAGTTCTATCCGGCGTGGGGCAAGGCCCGCCTTTACGGCATGATCGCCAACCGGCCTGACTGGTGCATTTCCCGGCAGCGCAAGTGGGGAACGCCGATTCCGTTTTTCCTGCACCGGGAAACACAGCAGCCGCATCCGCGAACGCTGGAGCTATTGAACCTGGTCGCAGGCCGGGTCGAAAAGGAAGGCATCGAGGTCTGGCAACGCATCACCCCGGAGGAATACCTGGGTGACGACGCCGCGCGATATGAAAAGAGCAACGACACGCTCGACGTGTGGCTGGATTCGGGTGCGACCTTTGCAACGGTGATGGGCCAGCGTGCCGAGTTCGAGGGGCACTTCCCTGCTGATCTGTACCTCGAGGGCTCCGACCAGCATCGCGGCTGGTTTCACTCCTCGCTATTGGTCAGCTGCGCGCTCAATGGCCGGGCGCCATATAACGCCCTGCTGACGCACGGCTTCACCGTCGACGGGCAGGGCCGGAAGATGTCCAAGTCGACGGGCAATGCCGTCGCGCCGCAGAAAATCTCTGATACGCTCGGCGCCGAAATACTGCGTCTCTGGGCCGGACTCACCGACTACTCCGGCGAATTGTCGATCTCGGATGAAATCCTGAAACGCGTGGTCGAAAGCTACCGGCGCATCCGCAACACGTTGCGCTTTCTGCTGGCCAACACGGCTGATTTTGATGCGAAAAAACACGCGGTGGCGGTGGAGCAGTGGCTTGAAATCGATTGCTACGCGCTGGCGCTGACTCACGATCTGCAAAACAAGGTGCTGGCGCACTTCGAGCGGTTTGAGTTTCAGCCCGCCATGCAGGCGATCCAGACCTTCTGCTCGGAGGATCTGGGCGGCTTTTATCTCGATATCCTGAAGGATCGCCTCTACACCGCCGGCGCCAATTCACTGCCGCGCCGCGCCGCGCAGACGGCGCTGCACCACATCCTGCAGTCGCTCACGCGGTTGATCGCGCCGGTGTTGTCGTTCACGGCAGAAGAAATCTGGCATACGCTGCATGCCGACCCGGATGAGAGTGTGTTCTTCCATGGCTTTCACACCATGCCCGCGATTGACGGCGCCGCGCAACTGAAAGCCCGTTGGACGGCGCTGCGCGAAATTCGCGCCCTGGCGCTGAAAAGCATTGAGGACCAGCGTACGGCGGGTGCCATCGGCTCGTCGTTGCAGGGCGAGGTTGAGTTCCATGCCGCCGGCGATGTGTACGCAATGCTGGCGTCTCTCGGCGACGATCTTCGTTTTGTCATGATCACTTCTGCCGCATCGGTGCATGAGCAGTCTGCTGATGGGCCGCTCAGCCTGACGGTCAAGCCCAGTCAGCATGCCAAATGCGAGCGTTGCTGGCACTATCGGGCCGATGTCGGGTCCAACAGCGCGCACCCGTCCATTTGCGGGCGTTGCGTGACCAATCTTTTTGGCGATGGCGAAAAGCGCTTCCATGCATAGCAATTCTTCACGATTCGGCTGGCTGCACTGGCTGTGGCTCAGCCTGGTGGTTTTTGTCATTGACCAGGTTACCAAGCATGCGATCACCGACGCCTTTCAGTACGGAGAATCGAAGACCATATTTTCCTGGTTCAACCTGGTTTTGGCGCACAATACCGGGGCCGCATTCAGCTTCCTGGCCAACGCCTCCGGCTGGCAGCGCGAGTTTTTCATTGTCCTGACGGTGGCGATTTCGCTGGTGCTGCTGTGGATGCTGAAGAGCAATCACGGCAACCGGATACTGTCGATGGCATTGTCGCTGGTGATTGGCGGCGCAATGGGCAACCTGTACGACCGCGTTCTGCATGGCTATGTGATTGATTTTGTGCAGTGGCATGCGGCTGGCTACTATTGGCCGGCATTCAACGTTGCTGACTCCGCAATCTGCGTCGGTGCCGCCTTGCTGATACTCGATTCATTTCGCAAGCCGGAGCCCAGTCACAATCACCCGCCGTCGCGACAGGAAGGTTCATCTTGACCAACTGGGCCAAGGTGATCGAGGGCAAGGTCGCACTTGCCCAGCGAAACATTGCCCAGGGAATGAAGCCGGGCAGGATTTCACCAAATGCAAGGATTCCGCAGGGGCAGTCACGGGTAACCGATTTTCCGGTACTGGATATGGGCGTGCGGCCCGCCCTGGACAAGGCAAGCTGGAGCCTGCGATTGTTCGGTCTGGTGCAGAACGATGTCACGCTCGATTGGCAGCAGTTCGCTCACTTGCCACAGACTCACATTCAGAGCGACATGCATTGCGTCACACGCTGGTCGCAGCTGGACATGAACTGGCAAGGCGTGACCGCGCGGGATCTGGTCCTGCTTGCCGGCCCGCTGGAATCGGCGCAGCACGTCACGATCCACGGACATGACGGCTATACGACCAACCTGCCGCTGGACGCATTGCTGGACGACGACGTGCTGGTGGCGCATTCTGTCTTTGGTTCGCCGTTATCAATCGATCACGGCTGGCCGGCCCGGCTGGTGGTGCCAAAACGCTACGCGTGGAAAGGCGCCAAATGGATCTCGGCGATCGAATTTCATGCGGAAGACCGGCCGGGTTTCTGGGAAGTGCGGGGTTATCATAACGACGCCGATCCTTGGAAAGAGCAACGATTTGGCTATCCAGGCGGCGAGGATGCGCTGCAGCAACAAGGCGAACTCTAGCACTGGTGCGGCTTTTCAGGCACTTTTGGCCTGAAAGCCGCGCCGGTACTGGACTTTCACTTTATATCATCCGAAAAATTGATCAAACGGAAACCCAGTCAGCATGAATGAAACGGACGTCCTTCTGGCCAATCCGCGCGGCTTCTGTGCCGGCGTAGACCGTGCCATCGAGATTGTCGAGCGCGCCCTCAAGTTGCACGGCGCGCCAATTTACGTGCGACACGAAATCGTGCACAACAAGTTTGTCGTCGATGACCTGCGTGCCAAGGGCGCCATGTTCATTGAGGATCTCGCTGACGTGCCGCCCGGCGCGACGCTGGTGTTCAGCGCGCACGGCGTCTCCAAGGCGGTGCGGATCGAGGCTGCCAAGCGCGGATTTCATGTCTTCGACGCGACCTGCCCGCTGGTCAAGAAAGTCCACGTCGAAGTCATGAAGCGACGCAACGAAGGGTTTGAAGTTGTCATGATCGGCCACGACGGCCATCCCGAAGTCGAGGGCACGATGGGGCAGTCTGAAAGCGGCATGCACCTGGTCGAAACCGAAGCGGACGTCGAACAACTCAACCTCCCGCACGGCACCCGGCTGACGTACGTGTCGCAAACCACGCTGTCAGTCGACGACTGCCAGAAGGTGATCGATGCGCTGAAAAGAAAATTTCCGCAGATTGTCGGGCCCAAGCAGGATGACATCTGTTACGCGACCCAGAACCGCCAGGACGCGGTCAAGTTCATGGCGCCGCAGGTTGAAGTGGTGATCGTCGTTGGTTCGCGTACCAGTTCCAATACCAACCGGTTGCGGGAGCTAGCGTCGCTGATGGGCTGCGAGACCTATCAGGTGGATAGCGCGGCAGAACTGCAGGCCGGGTGGGTTGCCGGAAAGCGCCGGATTGGCGTCACGTCAGGCGCGTCCGCGCCGGAGATCCTGGTCCGCGACGTCATCGCAAGGCTCCGGCAGCTTGGGCCGGCCAGTGTGCGCGAACTGCCAGGGATTACCGAATCGATCACCTTTCCCCTGCCGAAAGGCCTTGGCCGGCTGCCGGCATCCTGACCGTCGCCACGACCCAGCGCAATGCGCATTGCGCGCGCAGGCGCTAGGGAAGTTTGTCGCTACCTTGCCGGAATGGCGGACTTTCAAATTCCACCTCGATCACCAGCTGCACCTTGACCGCTTTGTTGCCGATTTTTCCCGGCGTATAGCGGGCGTCGGCAAAGGCCTTGATGACCGCCTCGTCAAACAGGCCGGGTGGATTGGCGCGCAGCGGAATGACCTTTTCAACCTTTCCCGCGGTGTCGAGCAACAGCCTGACCACGACCGAGCCGCGAACCCCCGGGTCCACCGTCAATGGAAACTCGGGGTCAATCTGTTGAAGCGGCTCCGGTCGCTGGTCCAGTTCGCGTGAAGAAAAATACCGCTCTGACAATGGTCCAGGAGCGACACTAATTGAATCATTGGCAATCCTCGTTCCGGTCAGGCCCGACTCGGGGCCGGTCGCGCCTGGCGCCATCGCCTCGACGGTGCCTGCGGCAACCACCTGTCGATTTCCCGGCAGGACATCGCTCCGCGGTGATTCGTCGGCAATGACGGCACTGAAAACATGTGCCTGGTTGCGGCTTGCCGAATTCTTCCAGTTCGCGACATGGCTCAGTGGCTGGCCGCGCAGACCAAGAAATGCCGGAGCGGGGCCGGAGGTGATCAGCGACGCATGCAATGCAAGTGATACCGCGATGGCCAGCGCCAGGCGGATGTGGCGGTCCGAAAGCAATAAAGGGCGGCCAGGCCGCCCTTTATTGCTTTGCTGCAGTGCCTCGTTACTCAGAGACAAGTTCCTTCCAGCTTACGCGCCTGCCGTTCAGGGCTGCACCGGGACTGCTCGGCGTGTTCAGCGTGAGCTGCTTGTTGTCCGCTGTCGTTGCGATCGTGACGATCTTGTTGCCCGGCAAACGTATGGTGTTAACACCCACCGTCTGCGAACTGAGCCGGGTGCTGATCACGCCATTCGCGGTCGATACCGCGCAACCGTTTTCATAATCAAAGTTGTTGATGTATGAGGTACCACCGCCGGAACAGGCACTGCCCGTCGGCAGGTTGGTCGGGATGGTCAGCGTGCCAATGGTCAGGTTGCCGTCCACGTTGGAACGTTCGCCGGACGCCGGGAAATCAACAAACCAACCGCTCTTGCCGGAAAGATCGACGGTATTGCAGGCCGCTTGCCGCCGCACGGTGAGTCCGGCGGTGGTCTCGTCGGCACCGATGGTCTGCTGCACCAGTGCGCCGGTGCGAGGTGCCGTCAACGGTGTCGTCAGGTCTGCCTTGATCGCGTACAGGCTCTGCGTCTGCGTTGTGGTCGGATCATCCTCGCCGAGATACTTGCCGGTGGCGATGAATACCATCGGCTGCGAGCCCTTGATCTTGCCGGTGATCGGCCGTGTGGTGATCGGCTGTGCATTGGTGCCGTCGGTCAAGTTGGCGAGCAGGAACGCCTCCGGGTAGGTATTGGTGGCACTCGAAATATCGAAGCGCCAGAGCCGACCCTTGAGGTCGCCGCCATACACCGCAATGGAGGTATTGTCATTTTCATTGGTACGCAACAGCACTTCGATCTTGCCGAGACCGACCGGGTCCGCGTTGCAATACGGTGTTACCGGCAGCAAGGTCGCGGGTGAACAGAGCAGCGGTGTTGCCGTACCGCCCGAACCGCCGGCAAGTGCCGGGAGTCCCACCTTGTTCAGCACCAGGCCCGTGGCTGCATCGAGGACATACAGGTAGCCTTTTCCGTTGCCGGGGTTGTAGTTGTTGTAGCCGGAGGTAACCAGCACAATCCACTTGCCGTCGGACTCACGCTTGGTGATGATCGGGTTGCCAAAGGTGAATCCCAAGTCGCAGTCGGTGTTGGTGCCAACCACCGCCGCCGCACAGGAGGTCACGGCCGGATCGCGCACCGTGAACTCCCACAGCAGCTTCACCTGGTTCGCCGCGGGATTGGTCACGTCGAGCGCGTAATAGCCACGTCCGCCCCGGTTCAGGCCGGCAACCAGCACCGTACGCCAGTTCGACGGCGTGACCGATGCCGATTTGCAGTTGGCGGCCACACAGATGTCGCCGACCACCGGCGAGCCATCGACGGTATAGATGTGCTTGTAGTTCTTGTTGGCCAATTGGTAAATGTTGGGCAACACCAGGCTGGGGATGAATGCCCACCGTTCCTGGCCCTGTGTCGCGCCCTGGGTTTCGAATGCGTGCAGCATGCCGTCGTTGGCGGCACCATAGATGGTACCGATGCGCGGGACACTGGCACTCAAGCCGGACGGACAGGTGATCGACACACCGGTGCCCAGCGTGCATTTGACGAAATCATCGTGGCCGATATCGTTGTAGGTAAGCGGCGAACCTTTCACATACGACGGCTGCGCATTGATGATGTCACCGAGCACCTTGTCGCGCGGGCGATAGAGGTCGGTATCCAGCGCCGGATCTGCATTCGTGTCGTAAAGCGCTTTTTCGCCGCGCAGATAGTTAACCAGGTTGCGCGCGGTTGCGGTTGTCCGCTGGCCGGTGGTCCAGCCGGTGTACTGGCCAAGCTTGTTCGGATTGAAATAGGCCTGCTCCGCTGCGGTCAACGGCGTGCCGGATGCCGTCCACTCAAATGACTTCAATCCTGATGGATAGCTGCCGGTGTCGGTAGTTGCGGTGAATATGTTCCGTGATGCACTGGCCTGACCTTCCAGCTGCGCCTGGGCCGACCAGAGAACGGTAGTCGACACAATGCCCGTATTGAGGTCAATCGACCGTGCCTTCAGGTCACCGGTCCAGCGCTGGGTGGTGTACTCAGGCGTGAACGCGAAGTTGTCGCCGGCAACCGGCTGCAGGTTACTGGTCGCCGCCGCTGCGCCGGCACCGGTACGTGCCTGCAGTGCTGACAACGCGGTATTGATGCCATCGACCACCTGTTCCGGATCGCG
>CAYQKN010000025.1:0-35187 GCA_964417885.1 uncultured Burkholderiales bacterium
GCATGGATGCAATCGGCGCCAACGCCATTACCTACCTCACGCCATTGTGGCTAGTCGCAACGTTTGTATTTGTACTGTGCGCGATCAGTGCCTTTGCGCTTGTATATGGCATTGCGTGGCTTCGTGAAGGCGCGGTCGCTCGGCCGTTGGCAATCGGATGTGTTGCCTTGTCGCTGGTATCCGGCGTGGGAGCAATTGTTCGATTTCCGCCAGAAATGGATTCGAGCGCGATCGAGTTGAGCGCAATCATGGGGGCAGATCTTAAACAACATGCTGCAAATGTCTTGAAGTCGGCGACGATGGCCCTGGAGGCACCTGACCCGAGCATGCGCCTGAGTCACGCACGACTCGCATACCGAATCACCGGCCAAGCGATTCAATACCGCGACGTGTCTGGCTAATTGACCACATTTGTTGCCGACGCAGGTTTGCGTCGCGACGTTGATGAGGCAAAGAAGACGGAAAGCAGAGTAAAGGCAGCGATTAATGATTTTGTTGCAAACGGTCTTCGACGCGAGGCCGTGAAGGTTTTTGCTTTCCTGACACTGGTCACGTTCGCCTGTGTTGCGATGTACGTGGCTAGTCGGGTGCCTCGAGAGCAGTTGTGAATCGCTGATCAGGCGCTAACTGCATCACATTATTGCCGCTGCACGCGACTTGGTGATGAAGCTGGTCGCCGGAAAAGTAGACGCAGGAGGCGGAGTTGCTGGAGAAATATTTGGTGGGGGGATTGGGGTTCGGGCGAACGGCGGCTAACGGCCAATCCGGTCGTTCGGGTAGCTCATCAGATAAGCTCTCGGCACGATGTGTCTATAACGAAGTTGTCCCTTCGACAAAGTGAGCGGCCACAAGATGTATGACTGGATTGATTTTGCTTTCTGGACGGCGTGTCTGATTGCTGTCGTTGTCTGCATATTCGACAACACCAGGAAACTGGTCTTGACTGGGCCGCGGAAAAAAGAAATCTTGATGCTTGCAGGTTTGGCTTTTGCCAGCATCGCATTCGGTGCGGCCTATTACTGGATGCACGTCAAAAGCAATGCGCTAATGACTGGCCTCAACGGAAAACCCTATGTTCAACTTCCGGCCAACTGGTCATCAGAGCAGCCGGCGGAAGAACGAGAAAAGAACAGCAAATCCTATGCAGCTGCCGCCTATCTGGGTGGCGGTGTTCTCCTGAAACATGTGGACAATGCCGGCCAGTGGATCAGTTTTAGTCCATCGCAGGCGCAGGTCACGGAGCGCGAATCTGCCGTCGCCGATCGGGCAAAGATGGCGGAATTGTCTGGGGGGTTTGCCAAGATTGCCTGGACATGGTGGCTGAGTTGCCTCTTCGCTGCGGGATTTGGTTGGCTGGCAGCTCGGCAACCGAAGAATGCTCAGGACAGAGCCAGCATCGAGGCCAAATCTGGAAGCGCCAGCGTTCGCGATACGCCTTGACGAATGCAATTCAGTTTTCGGCTGAGAGCGGTCGGCCAATAGCCGATGTGAGTTGAAACAAGGACTGCGATGAATCTCGTTCATACCATCACGGCGAATTTTCTCGTAACAGTCGTTACGATGCTTTCTCTCGGTGGCATGTATGCCACCATATCGGTGTGGTGGATGGCCTACAGGTCGCGACAATGGCCCACCGCGCCAGGAACAGTGATCGTCTCGGATGAGATCGTGGACGCGAAGGGAATTCCGTACCACTTTCAATATTCGTTTGCCGTTGACGGTAAGGAATATATTTCAAACTGCATCAAGGCCTACAGCACCGAGAACGACGAGCGTTCGTATCTGCGCGAACATCCGGTGGGCGCAAATTTGTTGGTTTACTACCGACCAGATTTTCCAAATACAAGTGTTGTAATTCCGGGCGCGTCAGCAAGGCTTGGAGTTTTTACGATTGCTGTTGTGCTTCTCTGCGCTGGATTGACGGCTTTGGTATCGTGGGCCTAATTGTCGCTGGGTCATTTGCTGCCACTCGACATGCGAGGTACGCTACAAATTCTTATAAGCCAACCTCACCGGCTCCGCTCCATACGTCTTCTCCAGCCGCCGCACGATGAAGTGTCCGCGTGCCATGTCCTGGAAGTGACCGATGAACAGGGTGTTGATCAGCCCGCCCGCCACTGCGCCGATGATGGGCACCGCCTGTGCGGCGGCCTTCTCGGTGACGACGATGCCGAAGCGGCCGCTGATTAGTGACACCAGCCGCACCAGCGCCGGCGCGCCGGTCTTGGATAGCCCCTTTTCCGCCAGGTACTTGCTCGCTTCCGATACGGCGCCAGACATGGCGGCGCGGGTGGCGAAGTAGCCTGATTCGGTCGCGTTGTCCTTTTCGTTCCGGTTGCTGCCCAGCGCGAAAACCGTCAGGCAGGCGAGCTTGGTGTCGATGTAATGGATGTTCTCACCCTCGCTCTTGGCAATGTCGGCAATCGATCGCAGCATGATGGTGGTCGATATCGGCAGCTCGATGCTGACCGCCAGCAATCCGAACGCGCCACCCACGGCGCCGCTGGTGGCGGCGGCGATCTTGTGCAGGCGGCTTTGCGCGGGTTTCTTGGTGTTGTCGCCCAGCGATTTCACCGCCACGTCGAGCGCTTTCATCATCGCCGCTTCAGCGGCTTTGTGAATGCTGCTCTGCACCACTTTCGGCAGCATGGCAACGCTCTTCTCGATCGGTGATCCCAGCGCGGCCGACATCTTGGCCGCGAGCCCCGGATTTTCCAGCAGCTTTTTTGCCCGCTTCAAATCCGCCAAGTCTGTTTTTGTCATGTCCATGAAAACAGTGTACTGCCAGCCGCCGCCAAACTGAAGCGGCTGTGCCACAATGCACCGTCCGTCTTTGATGCGGGGAGGCGTCATGTTCGGCAAGGGTCGTCGCCTGTTTTCCATTGCGTCCGCCGCGCTGGTCGTGGCCGGCTGCCTGCTGGTTACCGTGCAGTTGCAGCCGTCGACTGCTGACCTCGCCCTCGCCGCCGTCCATGCGGCGATGCGTGCCTATGAAGTTGACCTGGGCTTTTCGCCGGCGCCAATCATGAGCCTGTTTGAATCATTTGGCACCGGAACCGGTGTACTGCTGGTCTGGGTGGGGCTGATGAATCTCGCTGTTGCCCATCATGTGCCGGTCGGCGATCGCCTGATCCGCACCATCTGCACGCTGGACATTGTTGGCGGCTGGCTGCTGGTCTGGGTCTGCGTTTACTTTGACTTGCCGACAGCGGCAATCTTTCTGGCGGTGGTCGCAACCCTGTTCACGGTTGCCCGCTTTCGTGTGCGCCTGGCGCACCCGCACCTGTAGGCGCTCAGGCCTCGCCGAGATAGGCTTCGCGCACCTTTGGATTCGACAGTAGCGCGGCCGACTCATCGGCCAGGGTGATCAGTCCGCCGTCCATCACGTAGCCACGCTGGCTGATCTGCAGCGCCAGCCGGGCGTTCTGCTCAATCAGCAAAATCGTGACGCCGCTGGCCGAGACTTCGCGCACCACTTCAAAAATTTTCTGCACCATGATGGGCGCCAGGCCCATCGATGGTTCGTCCAGCAGCAGCAGCTTGGGCCGCGCCATCAGCGCGCGGCCGATCGCCAGCATCTGCTGTTCGCCGCCGGACAAGGTGCCGGCAGTCTGCCTGGCGCGTTCGCGCAGGCGCGGGAACAGCTGAAACTTCTGCTCGATGTCGGCGGCAATGACGTCGTGGTCATGGCGCGTATAGGCGCCCATCTTCAGGTTTTCCTCGATCGTCAGGCTGGGAAACACACCGCGGCCCTCCGGCACCAGCACCAGCCCGGTCGCCGCGATCCGGTGCGAGGGCATGCCGGCGATGTCGCGGCCGTCGTAGTGGATCGAGCCCTCGGTCGGATGCAGCAGGCCGACGATGGCCTTCAGGGTGGTGGTCTTGCCGGCGCCGTTGGCGCCGATCAGCGTCACCAGTTCGCCCGCATTCACTTCCAGGTCGATGCCCTTGACCGCCTTGATGCCGCCGTAGCCGACATGAACATTGGCAAGCTTGAGCAGGCTCATGCGGCCACGTCCGTACCGAGGTAGGCTTCAATCACCTTCGGGTCTTTTTGTACTTCTGCCGGCAGGCCTTCGGCAATTTTCTTGCCGTAGTCGAGCACCGCGATGCGGTCGCACAGGCCCATCACCAGTTTTACGTCGTGCTCGATCAGCAGGATGGTGATGCCCTGCCGGCGAATCGCTTCGAGCAGTTCGCGCAGCGCGGCTTTCTCGGTGGCGTTCATGCCGGCGGCCGGTTCGTCCAGCGCCAGCACGGCCGGATCGGTGGCGAGGGCGCGGGCGATCTCGAGCCGGCGCTGGTCACCATAGGAGAGGTGCTTGGCCAGTTCGTTGGCACGTGCATCGAGGCCGACGAACTTGAGCAACTCGTGGGCGCGTTTCTCGATGGCCGATTCCTCGGCACGGGTGGCCGCATTGCGGGTGATGGCGCCCCACACACCGGCATGGGTGCGGACGTGGCGGCCGATCATCACGTTTTCCACCGCCGACAGATTGGCGAACAGGCGGATGTTCTGGAACGTGCGCGCAATGCCCAGTGCGGCAATGCGGTCAGGCGTCATCCCCTGCAGGGCCTGGCCCTTGTAGGCAAAGGTGCCTTCATCGTGCACGTAAAGGCCGGTCAGCACATTGAACAGCGTGGTCTTGCCGGCGCCGTTGGGTCCGATCAAGCCGAAAATGGCGCCGGCCTCGATGCTGAAGCTGACGTCCGACAGCGCCGACAATCCGCCGAAGCGCTTGGCGATGCCGCGGATTTCGAGGATCGGCTGGCTCATGACTCGTCAAGCGTCAGTTCGCGTTTGCGTACCGCGGAGGGCAGCAGGCCGGCCGGCCGGTACAGCATCATCAGCACCATCGCGAGACCGAACAGCAGCATGCGCAGCACCTCGGCCTCGATGATCTGGCGGCCGAACAGCGCCTGTTGCGCCGGCTCGACCGTATAGCGCAACAATTCCGGCACGAACGACAGCAGCACCGCGCCCAGCACCACGCCCCAGATGTTGCCCATGCCGCCCAGCACCACCATCGCCAGCACCATGATGCTTTCGTTGAGGACGAAGCTCTCCGGGCTGATGAAGCCCTGGATGGCCGAGAAGATGCCGCCGGCGATGCCGCCGAACGAGGCGCCCATGGCGAATGCCAGCAGCTTCATCCGGGTGGTGTTGATGCCCATGGCGCGCGCGGCCATCTCGTCTTCACGGATGGCTTCCCAGGCGCGGCCGATGCGTGAATTCTGCAGGCGGAAGTTGATCACGATGACGACCAGCAACACTACCAGCAGGAAGAAGTAATACTTGATGGAACCGGTTATCGCGATCTCGCCGATGCGCGTGGTGTAGCCAAAATCGAGCCCGCCGAGCTTGACCGAATCGATCCCGGAAATCCCCTTCGGTCCGTTGGTCAGGTTGAATGGTTCCGACAGGTTGTTCATGAAAATACGGATGATCTCGCCGAAGCCCAGCGTGACGATTGCAAGGTAATCGCCGCGCAGCTTGAGCGTCGGCGTGCCCAGCAGGATGCCGAACACGCAGGCCACGAAGGCGCCGATCGGCAGGATCATCCACCACGGCAGGTGAAGGCCGAAATGCGGCGACGCCAGCAGCGCATAGACGTAGGCGCCGACGGCATAGAAGGCGATGTAGCCGAGGTCGAGCAGGCCGGCAAAACCGACCACGATGTTGAGGCCAAGCGAGAGCAGCACAAACAGGATCGCGTAGTTGGTGATGCGCACCCACGCCGTACCGGCCTGCGCCAGCACAAACGGCAGCGCGATCAGCGCCACCGCGATCAGCGCCAGGCCGATCCACTTGTTGCGCGGGTTGCCGTTCAGGAGATTCATGCGCGGTCGCCCACCCGCTCGCCCAGCAGTCCCGACGGCCGGAACACCAGCACCAGGATCAGCACCAGGAACGCATAGACGTCCTTGTAACTGGAACCGAACAGGCTCGCGTTGGCGTTGGCCTCGCAGGCGGCGGAAAATCCGGGCAGGAACTTGTCGAGCGTGCAGACATTGGTGACGTCGCCCATGTAGCCGGCGCCGAATGCTTCGATCAGGCCGATCAGGATGCCGCCGACGACGGCGCCGCCAAGGTTGCCGATGCCGCCCAGCACCGCCGCCGAAAACGCTTTCAGCCCCAGCAGGAAACCCATCTGGTAGTGCGCGATGCCGTAGTAGCTGCCGACCATCACGCCGGCTACCGCACCCAGTCCCGCGCCGATCAGGAAGGTAAACGAGATCACCCGGTCGATGGAGATGCCCATCAGGCCTGCCACCTGCGGATTCTGCGAGGTCGCGCGCATGGCGATGCCGATGCGTGTCTTGTAGACCAGCGCAATCAGGCCGGCCATCATCGCCACCGACAGCAGGATGATGGCGATCTGAACGTTGGTGATGGTGGCACTGGTTTCAGAGGCCGTGAAGTGATAGCTGCGGGTCTGGATGATTTGCGGAAACGAGATGTAGTTGCGGCCCCACACCAGCAGCGCCACATGCTGCAATACGATCGAGACGCCGATGGCGGTGATCAGCGGCGCCAGACGCGGTGCGTTGCGCAGCGGCCGGTAGGCCACGCGCTCTGCCGTGTAGCCGACCGCCATGCAGACCGGGATCGCGGCCAGCACGCCGAGCAGCACGATCATCAACGGCGGCACGCCGCTGCCAGCCAGGGCGGTGATAACCGAAAAGGCGACCATCGCGCCGATCATCACCACCTCGCCGTGCGCGAAATTGATCAGCTGGATGATGCCGTAAACCATCGTATAGCCCAGCGCCACGACCGCGTAAACGCAGCCCAGGGTGAGGCCATTGACCAGTTGCTGGAGGAAGGTGTCCATGTTGCCGGGATGTTACAGGATGGATGCGCGCGGCATAAAAAAGCGGCACCTGTTACGGTGCCGCTTTCTGTGTTGCTTGCTGTCGGATTACTTCTTTGGTGCTTCCGCCGGCTTTGCGTCTTTCTTTGCGTCCGCTGCGGGCGCTGCTGCAGCAGGCGCGGCAGCGGCCGGCGCTGCTGCGGGGGCCGGTTCGCTGGCGAACCTGGTTGCCACGCCGTTCTTGATGATGGAGACCGGCTGGATCTTGCCGCCCTTCATTTCGAAGATGGTGATTTCGGCATCCTTGCGATCGCCCTTGGCATCGAACTCCACCTTGCCGGTCGCGCCGGTGAAGGAGACATTGAAGATTTCGGCGTTGAACTTGACCGGATCAACCGAGTTGGCTTTCTTGATCGCTTCCACCACCGCCATCGCGCCGTCGTAGAAGTAGGGCGCATATTGCTTCACGTCGCCGTACTTGGCCTTGAATGCGCCGAGGAATTCCGGGCTGGCCGCAATCGCGGGCAGGCCGGCCTGGGAACAGATCAACCCGTTTGCCGCTTCACCGGCCAGCTTGAACATTTCGTCGGTGCAGGCGCCGTCGCCGAAGGTCACGGTGGCCTTGATGCCCAGTTCACGCGCCTGTTTCAGCAGCGGGCCGCCGGTGGCATCCATGCCGCCGTGGAAGATCACGTCGGGATTCTTGGACTTGATCTTGGTGAGGATGGCCTTGAAGTCGGTTTCCTTGTCGGTGGTCTGCTCGGTTGCCACGATGGTGACTTTGGCGCCCTTCAGGGTTTTTTCGACTTCCTTGCGCAAGCCTTCGCCGTAGGCGGTCTTGTCGTCGATCAGCGCCACTTTCTTGCCCTTCAGTTCGTTGGCGATGAAAGCGGCGATGGCCGGGCCCTGCTGGTCATCACGGCCAACGGTGCGGAAGACGGTCTTCAGGCCACGCTCGGTCAGGGTCGGGTTGGTGGCCGAGCCGGAAATCATGGCGATGCCGTTCTTTGCATAGACTTCGCCCGATGCCGGGATCGAAACGCCGGAATTGAGGTGGCCGATCACAGCCACCACCTTGGCGTCGACAACCTTTTGTGCCACGGTCACGCCAACCTTCGGGTCGGCCTGGTCGTCCTCAGAGATCATTTCCAGCTTGAGGACCTTGCCGTCGATCTTGAGCTTCTTGGCATTGGTCTGGTCGACCGCGAGGCGGACGCCGTTTTCATTGTCCTTGCCCAGGTGGGCGATCGAACCGGTCAGGGGGCCGACGGCGGCAATCTTGACCGTCACGGTCGGCTCGGCTGGAGCTTCCGCCTTGGGGGCGGGTTTCGGTTCTTCTTTGCTGCAGCCGACGACGCCGGCCGCCAGCATCGCGGCGAAGGCGATTTTGTGCGTATTTTTCATTGGAGGACCCCAGGGAATTGGTTGATGGAAAACAGGAAACCGGTGACAACAAAGGCGCAATTATGTGAACGGAAAATCGGCCTTGTCAAACTGTTTCCCGGTTGCCGAAGCGGCAAGCAAAAAGGCCGGCAATCAGCCGGCCTTGAGGGTATGTCAGTAATTGCTTACTTGGTTGCAAGTATCCACTTGACCAGGGTCTTGATGTCCTCATCCTTGACCGCGGCATTTGGCGGCATTGGCACTGGGCCCCATACGCCCATGCCACCTTTTTTGACCTTCTCGATCAGCTTGGCTTCAGCGCCTTTGTCGGCCTTGTACTTGGCGGCGACATCTTTATAAGCAGGGCCTACCAGCTTGGCATCGACCTTGTGGCAGGCGGTGCAGTTGTTCTTCTTGGCCAGTTCTTCGCTGGCGTGTGCGGTGCCGGCCAGGGCGAGTGCGGCGAAGGCGGCAAGGGCGATACGTTTCATGGTGTTCTCCGTGGGAAAAAATCAAAGGCATTCAGTTAGCTGCGCGCACTATAGGCGGATTCAGTGCGGCTTGCAATTGGCCCCAATCCGACAGGGCAGGCAGGCAGGTAACGCCCTGGCAAAGGTATGCGTTGACCCGTTTGCCTGCCGGGCGTGCCAGGGGCGGCGGCAGGCCATCGGCGACCGGGCCGGGGCTTAGCGTCATCAGGTCCGGCAGATAAGCGCGGGCCAGGCGCGCCTGCCAGTCACGGGTCTCTTCGGCCGGTCCGGTCAAGACCATCACACGGTTCGGCGCAAGATATTCTTCCAGCGCCATCAGCAGCGTGCCGTGGCCGCTCGGGTGCTCTTCGATTGCGGCGTAGAAGTGGGCCAGCGTTCGCTGTGCGGCCTGCTGGTAACGAAGATCGCCAGACAGATGGGCCAGCCGCTGCAAGGCGACGGCGGCCACGCCGTTGCCGGACGGCGTGGCATTGTCGAACCCCGGCTTCGGCCGCTGGATCAATGGCTCGTGATCGTGGCTGGTAAAGTAAAAACCGCCGTGGTCGCGGTCTTCAAATTGCGACAGCAGCGCATCCGCCAGTGACCGGCAAAAGGTCAGGTCGCCGATGCGAAAATCGGACTGCGCCATTTCCAATATCGCCTTCAGCAGGAAGGCGTAGTCATCAAGATAGGCATTCAGGTGGCTCACCCCGTCCTTGTGGGTGACAAGCAGGCGCTCCGATTGCCAGAGGTTGTTGCCGACAAAGTCCAGCGCGCGCCGCGCGGACGCAACCCATTCCGGTTTGCCGAATACCCGACCGGCATGCGCCATGCCCTCGATCATCAGGGCGTTCCAGCTGGTGAGTATTTTCTCGTCACGGCCGGGCCGGATGCGCGACGCGCGCGCGGCCAGCAGCTTCGCGCAGGCACCGGCCAGCAACCGTTCGGCTTCAGCCAACGGAACCGACAGCGCGGTGGCAACGTCTGCCAAGTCGACCGCCAGTTGCAGGTGCCAGTGATGCTGCTCGAAATTGGCCGGCCGATTGAGGCCAAAGTGTCGACGCGCAACCTGCCATTCACCGGCCGTCAGCAGGGCCTCCACCTGGTCGGGCGTCCAGACGTAGAACTTGCCTTCCTGACCCTCGGAATCGGCATCGACGCTGGAAAAATAGCCGCCCGCCGGCGCCTGCATTTCGCGCATGACCCACTGCGCGGTTTCCGCAGCGCAGCGTGCAAACAGCGCCTTCTGCCGGCCGTTCTCCGCGATCAGCCAGGCGTCGGCCAGCAGGCGCAGCAGCGGGCCGTTGTCGTAGAGCATCTTTTCGAAATGCGGGATTGCCCAGTCGGCATCGACGGCATAGCGTGAAAATCCGCCGCCAAGCTGGTCGTAGATGCCGCCACGGCACATTGACTCGAGCGTAAAACAGGCGATGTGCCGTGCGTCCTCGCTGCCGGTCGCGGCGAACCGGCGCAGGCAGAACTCGATCATCTCCGGGTGCGGAAATTTCGGCGCGGCGCCGAAGCCGCCGCGACGCGCGTCGAAACTGTTTGCCATCTGCCCCAGCGCGGCGTCGATCGGCTCCTGCGAAAGCGCGCCTGCCTCGATGTCGGCCGCTGGCGTGTTGTCATTCAGCGCGGCTCGCAACTGCAGGTTCTGCGCACGAATGTCGTCGGGCCGGTTGCGGTAGTAGTGTTCGACTTTTTTCAGCAGTTCACCAAAACCCGGCAGCCCGTAGCGTGCTGTCGCGGGAAAATAGGTTCCGCCGAAAAACGGCGTGGTGTCCGGCGCCAGGAACATGGTCAGCGGCCAGCCGCCGGATCGTTGCGTCAGCATCGAGTGCGCGCGCTGATAGATCTGGTCGATATCGGGCCGCTCCTCGCGGTCGACCTTGATGTTGACGAACAGCTCGTTCATCAGGCGCGCAATGTCCGGGTCCTCGAACGACTCGTGCGCCATGACATGGCACCAATGGCAAGCGGAGTAGCCGATCGACAGCAGGATCGGCTTGCCGCTGCGGCGCGATTGCGCCAGTGCATCCGGTCCCCATTCCTGCCAATGGACCGGATTGCCGGCGTGCTGCTGCAGGTAGGGTGACGTACTTTGTGCTAACTTGTTGGTCATCAAGAAAATCCTGTTCCGGAGCGTCCCATGCCACTCGCCATCGTTTTCGTCATCATGTTCCTGATGAAAGTTCTCGACATCGATCCGGTCGCGCGCTGGTCATGGTTCTGGGTACTGACGCCGTTTTTTGTCCTGATGCTGTGGTGGAATGTGCTGGCGCCGATGGTCGGCTGGGACAAGAAAATGGCGGAGAAAAAAATGCGCGATGAGGAACGTGAAGCGGAAGAAACGAAGAAAAAGAATCGCGGTTTCTAGCCGCGAACGGCAAGCAGCAGCGCCTCGATCGCCTGGCCGATCGCCAATACTTTCGCATCGCCCATCGTCTCGCCGATCACCATCAAGCCCACCGGCGCATCGCCAATGCGGTGACAGGGGATCGACAGCCCGGGCCGGTCGAGCACATTGAACGGCGCGCAATTGCGCAGCAGCTGCGAATTGACCCGGAAAAATACTTCGTCGGAGGATTCCATTTCGGCCACGGACGGCGCGATGACCGGCACCGTTGGCGCCAGCACGGCGTCGAAGCGGGCCGTGGTGCGATTGGCTGAGGCCATCAGCGCGTGGCGCAACTTGACCAGGTCGACATAGTCGGCGGCCGTCATCGCGGCACCGGCCATCAGCCGCATGTAGACGCGGCGATCAAATTTGTCGCCGGCGGTTTGCAGACGTTCGCGATGCAATGCGTAAGCTTCCACCGCCGAAAAATTGGCTCGCGTGCTGCCGTCGCGCTCGCGAGCCAGTTCGCCAAAGTCAAACTCGACGATCTGGGCGCCGGCGCCGGAAAGCGTCGTCAGTGCGCGGGAAAACGCGCCGGCAACTTCCGCCGCGAGTCCGTCGAGCATGATGGTGGTCGGCACACCCAGTCGCAGGCCTTTTACCTCGAGCGCCGGCGGAAGCGTTATCTGCTGGCCGGCCATTGCCGCATCCAGCCACGCGCAACAGCCTGCGCTCAAGCCCAGCGGCCCGATTGAATCGCGGCTGAACGAAAGCGGAAACGCGCCCTCGAGGGGGACGCGGCGCTGGGTCGGCTTGAATCCGGTGATGCCGCACAGGGCCGACGGGATGCGCACCGAGCCGCCGGTGTCGGAGCCGATGGTCGCGGCCGCCATGCCGTCGGTCACACTGACAGCGCCGCCCGAGGTCGAGCCGCCGGGAATGCGGCCGGTCGCCCGGTCCCAGGGATTGCGCGGCGTGCCGTAATGCGGATTCATGCCGTTGGCGCCATAGGCGAATTCGGTCATGTTGGTGCGGCCGACCAGGATCATGCCGGCGGCACGCAGTCGTGCGATGGCCGGGGCATCGCCGCTTGCCGGTGGCGCGTCGTTCAAGACGATCGAACCGGCGTGTGTCACCTCGCCGCCGATGTCGAACAAATCCTTGATGGAAATCGGGATGCCCGCCAGCGGCGATGCAACCAGGCCGGCTGCCCGCGATGCATCCGCCGCCCGCGCGGCGGCCAGTGCGGGCTCGGCGTAGACCCTGATGAACGCGCGGCTGCCCTCGCCGTCCGGGTTGGCGATGCGATCAAGGCAATCGCGCACCAGGGTTTCGGAGGTGGTGTGGCCGGCGGCAAGATCGGCCGACAGGGCGGCAAGGGTTTTCATTTGCATGGCGATGGCATTGATCCGTGGAAGATGCTCAATGGAATCCGGGCGATCATCCTTCGATGATCTCGGCCTCGTGCCGCACCGGAAAGTTGACCGAGTTGGCCATAAAACAATTGGCATGCGCTTTTTCGTGCACCGCCATCGCATCGGCCAGATCGGTGCCCTTGGCAACAGTGACCCGCGGCCGCAGCACCACTTCCTGCATCGACATCTTGCCTGCCATACCGGATGGACCCAATCCGAGGGTGCCGGTGGCGCGGTCTTCGTAGGCCAGGATGGCCATCCGCTTCTTGGCCGCGACCGCCAGGTAGGTGAGCATGTGACAGTGCGACAGGGACATCAGCAGCAACTCTTCCGGGTTGTAGCGACGCGCATCGCCGCCAAATACCGCGGGTGCCGACGCCGCGATTTCCGGTTTGCCGGGCGAAGACAGGATGTTGTCGCGGGAAAACACCGGTTCCGGCGGCTTGGGCTGATCGGCACTGGCGGGCCAGCGCAGCAGCGCCTCAAACGTATGGCTGTCGGGCATATAGGGGACTCCCTTAGTAAAGGACCTTCATTATCGGCAAATTCGCGAATTTTTTTCTCGACTGATGTCATTTCCCACCTGTTTGGGTGGTTTTTCAAATTGTGAACAAGGCTATCCTGACCGGGCAGTAAATTCACCCCTCCGAAGGTGAGTGCATTGGCCGCCCCCAACCGGGCGGCTTTTTTTTGCCGGGTTTGTCCGGGAGCAATGCGGGCACGGCGGCGGTGGTCGACAATGCAGGCCTATCCCGACTGACAACAGGAACAAGCCATGGCATCGACGCGCTGGATTCGCTTTGAACACGCCGGAAAAATCGGCTTCGGTACGCTGGAAGGCGAGCGTATCCATTGCCACGAGGGCGACATGTTTTCCGGCGCCCGCGCCACCGGGGAAACGGTCGAGCTGGCCCGGGTGTCGGTACTGACGCCATGCGTGCCGACCAAGATGCCGGCGCTGTGGAACAACTTTCGCTCGCTGGCGGAGAAACTTGGCCAGGCGATTCCGCCCGAGCCGCTGTATTTCCTCAAGGGCAACAATGCCTTCCACCCGCACGGCCAGCCAATCCGCGTCCCGCCCGCCTATGCCGGCAAGGTCGTTTACGAAGGCGAGCTCGGTGTGGTGATCGGCAAGCGTTGTTGCGCGGTGAACGAAACCGACGCCGCCGGCCACATCTTCGGCTACACCTGCATCAACGACGTCACCGCGGCTGAACTGCTGTTCAAGGACGCGAGTTTCGCGCAGTGGACCCGCGCCAAGAGTTTTGACACTTTCGGCGTATTTGGTCCGGTCATTGCCACCGGCATCGACCCGCTGACCCTGCACATCAAAACCATCCTCAATGGACAGGAGCGGCAGAATTATCCGGTCGCCGACATGATTTTCCCGCCGGCGCGCCTGGTCAGCCTGATCTCACAGGACATGACGCTGGAGCCGGGCGATGTCATTGCCTGCGGCACCTCGATCGGCGTCGGCTCGATGAAGGACGGCAGCGAGGTCAGCGTGATCATCGACGGCATTGGTGAGCTGCGCAACAGATATGGGTGACCGGCACGCGGAGCGGCAAATTTCCGCACCGGCGCTGCAATCAGTCTGCTGATCGCTGGGCCGGCGGCGATTTCGCCAGACCGCGTCTCGCCGCCCAGCCCGGCGCACGCCGCTCCATCTGTCGCAACACGTTTTCGTGAATTTTCTGCTGGAACGCCGCTGATACCACCGCGTGTTCGGCCGCCATCGGCGGCGCGGATGCAGCCGGCATCGGCAGCACCGCGCTTGCCACCGGCACGCCGACCGGCGCAAAGAAAACGTCGTTGCGATTGGCCAGGTCGCCGGTGGTGCGCACGAACAGCGTATAGAAATTGCTGCCGGCGCTGACCAGTCCCATGTAGTCGCCCAGGAACAGGCCGCGCGCAACCGGTGCGGTTGCCAGGTTGAACGAAGCAGGGGTGACGCGGCGGTCGGTCCAGTTGGTGCCATCGATTGAGGTGGCCAGCCAGTGGTCGACGAGCAATGTCGCGGCGTCGGCGGTGTTGTTGCGCATGTCGAAGTAAGAAATGCCGATGGTGCCGTCGGCGCGCACGTTGACCGACGGTGTGAATGCCTGTGCCGCCGGCACGCTGCTGACCTGCACCGGGGCGGACCAGGTCAGACCGCCGTCGGTGGAACGCACGGCCGCCACCGCATCGCGGGCACCATTCGAGAATCGCGCATCCTGCCAGGTGGCGATCAGCACGCCCTGCGGACTGACCGCCATCTGCGGCAGCGAGCCGGCATCGCGAATGGCCTGGCCGGTTTCCGGGTCCCGGGTGCCGATGCCGCGGAAATCCGCGACCCGGATCGGCGCCGACCAGGTCGCGCCCTTGTCGGTGGACCGGATCACGGTCATCTCGGTGACGGTGGTGTTTGCAATCACACGCAGCGTGGCGAAAAAATTGATCACGGTGCCATCCGGCAGCACGCTGACGACGCTGCCGAGGGTCTGGTTGCCGACACCGGGATCGTAGATGACGCGTGCCGGCTCCCAGCTCTGTCCGCCGTCGATGGTGCGGGCGAACATGGCCGGGCCGCGATTGTCGCTGGTCAGCCGGTCCCAGACGGCATAGACATAGCGTGAGTCGGCCGGGTCAGCGGTGATCGAATTCTTGTCGTTGAAAAACCGCTCGCCGTCCGCGATCACGGCAACCGGGGTGCTCCAGTTGCGACCGCCATCCGTGGACCGGAACACCAGCATCGCCGTGGACGAGCCGGGCTGGAGAATGCCGCCGTTGATGGCGAGCGACATCTGGTACGCGGTGCCGTTGGGCGAAAAGGTCACCCACGGGTCGGTGGCGCGCGCAAAGTCGCCGCCGTTGCTGCTGTTGCCGCCGCCGCAGCGCGAAGCCGGCAAAACGCGCGCGGTCCAGGTTGCGCCGGCGTCGAATGAATAGGCGATGCCGACACCCTGCGCAGCACCGTCGGACCAGCGATCCTGCTGCCAGGAGGCGATCAGATTGCTGGGATTGGCCGGATTGATCGCGATGTGCGGTTCGACCTCGGCATTGACGTACAGTGTGCCGCTGTTAACGACGCCATTGCAGCCCAGGGTAAAGGCGGATGCCGCCGATACCAGGCCCTGGGCCGGTGGTGTGACCGGTGGCGGTGCGGTGACGTTGCCGCCGCCACTGTCGCCGCCGCCACCGCCGCCGGAGCAGGCGGCTGTGAGCAACAATGTGACGCCGATCGAGCCCAGACGCAGAGTTATTGCCGCGCGATTTCGCATGCCGCCCCCAGATCGTTGCATTGGGTCGATTCTATCCACTGCAACGGCAACCGACTGCGACAATTGTGTCCGGCGTGTTGCATCGTGCACGGCTGGTCCCGCAGCCTGCGACCGGCGGGTCAGCAGAAGGGCGTACCGGCTGCCGCCGCCCGGATGCCGGGCGCGCGCGCTAGGCCGCCAGCTTTTCCGCCACCTGCACCGGTACGCTGCTGCGGATCAGGTGGTCGAACGCACCCAGCGCGGCCTTGGCGCCCTCGCCCATCGAAATGATGATCTGCTTGTACGGCACCGTGGTCGCATCACCGGCGGCAAAGACACCGGGCAGCGAGGTCTGGCCGCGCGCATCGATTTCAATTTCGCCGCGCGCGGTCAGTGCGATGGTGCCTTTCAGCCAGTCGGTGTTCGGCAGCAGGCCGATCTGGACAAAAATGCCGTCGAGCGCCAGTTCGCGCGACTCGCCGCTGGGCCGATCCTGGTAGACCAGGCCCACCACCTTCTCGCCATTGCCGTTCACCCTGGTCGTCAGGGCGCTGGTGATGACGGTGACGTTTGGCAGGCTCTTCATCTTGGCCTGCAGCACCGCGTCCGCGCGCAGCTTGCTGTCGAATTCCAGCAGCGTCACGTGCGCGACCACGCCGGCCAGGTCGATGGCCGCCTCGACGCCCGAGTTGCCGCCGCCGATCACCGCGACGCGTTTGCCCTTGAACAGCGGGCCGTCACAGTGCGGGCAATAGGCCACGCCCTTGCCGCGATATTCCTGTTCGCCCGGCACGTTCATTTCGCGCCAGCGGGCGCCGGTGGCGATGATCACGCTCCTGGCTTTCAGCGATGCGCCGGAGGCCAGTCGTACCGTGGCAAGGCCGTCGGCGCCAGCCGGGATCAGCTGTTCGGCGCGCTGCAGGTTGACGATCTCGACCTCGTATTCACGCACATGCTGCTCCAGTGCCGCGACCAGTTTCGGCCCTTCGGTGTGCGGTACCGAGATCAGGTTCTCGATCGACAGCGTATCGAGCACCTGGCCGCCGAATCGCTCGGCAACGACACCGGTGCGAATGCCTTTGCGTGCAGCGTAGACGGCGGCTGCGGCGCCGGCCGGGCCGCCGCCCACCACCAGCACATCGTACGGCTCGGCCGCGTCCAGTTTGTCGGCATTGCGTTGCGCGGCGCCGGAATCAATCCTGGCGACGATTTCTTCCAGCGTCATGCGGCCCTGGCCGAACGCTTCACCGTTCAGCAACACGGTCGGCACCGCCATGATTTTTCGCGATTCCACCTCCTGCTGGAACAGGGCACCGTCGATCATGACGCTCTGTATGTTCGGATTGATCACTGACAGCAGGTTGAGCGCCTGCACCACGTCCGGGCAGTTGTGGCAGGAAAGCGAAATGAAGGTCTCGAAGCGGAAGCTGCCCGGAATGGCGCGAATCTGCTCCAGCAGGGCGGCGTCGGCTTTCGGCGGGTGACCGCCGACTTGCAGCAGTGCCAGCACCAGCGAGGTGAACTCGTGTCCCATCGGTATGCCGGCAAAGAACACGCGCGGCGTCTCGCCGGGCCGGCCGATGCCGAACGACGGTTTGCGTGCGTCGCTGCCGTCGCGACGCACGCGGATCAGCGGTGACAGGGCGGCGATGTCGTCAAGCATCTGCGACATCTCGCCTGCCTTGGTGCTGTCGTCCAGCGAGGCGATCAGTTCGACCGGCTGCTGAAGGCGTTCAAGGTAACCCTTGAGCTGGGTTTTGATGTTGGCATCAAGCATGGTGATTCCTAAGGGGGATTGCAGGGCAAAGGCGCATATCGAGACTGCCTTTGCGCTGCAATCCGGCCCGGACGAATCCGGGCCGGCTGCGACGGGCTGTGTTTAGATCTTGCCGACCAGGTCCAGCGACGGGGCCAGCGTGGCTTCGCCTTCTTTCCACTTGGCGGGGCAGACTTCACCCGGATGCGCGGCGACGTACTGCGCGGCTTTCACTTTGCGCAGCAGTTCCTCGGCGTTGCGGCCAATGCCGCCGGCGTTGATTTCGATGATCTGGATCTTGCCCGCCGGGTCGATCACGAACGTGCCGCGATCGGCCAAGCCTGCTTCTTCAATCATTACGCCGAAGTTGCGGGTGATGACGCCGGTCGGGTCGCCGATCATCGGGAACTGCAGCTTGCCGATGGTCTCGGACGAATCGTGCCAGGCCTTGTGGGTGAAATGGGTGTCGGTGGACACGGCATAGATCTCGACGCCCATGTACTTGAATTCGGCATAGTTGTCGGCCAGGTCGCCCAACTCGGTCGGGCAGACAAAGGTGAAATCTGCCGGGTAGAAGAACACCACCGACCACTTGCCCTTGAGGTTTGCATCGGTGACGTCAATGAATTTGCCGTTGTGATAGGCGGAGGCCTTGAACGGTTTTACTTCGGTATTGATGAGTGACATTTGTGGCTCCAGTTAGCGTTGCGGATGGGGATATCAACGGAGCGAATATTGAGACAATCAATGAAAACCGTCCAATTGATTGAAACCATGCATTTAATAGGCGACGTCTATGGATACACGAGTTCCGATGTTATTTGCTGTGATCACACGTCGCACGGCTTGTGTGCGCGGGCGCGGTTTGCCGGTCCGGTCAGGACGGGCGCTGCCGAAGCTGGCCGCATTGAACACGTGCCGAGGTGGCGTCGGCACTCAGTGGTAAATCCGGCAACCCCGGTTTCGCAGATTGCCGATCCACGCCGGCGGCGATTCAAGCGGACACCAGCGCAGGTCCAGTTTTTCCAGCCGCGGCAGGGCGCCGAGAGCATCGGGCAAGGAAGATAGCGGATTGGCGCGCAAATCCAGATGGGTCAGTTCGGCCAGTTGGCCCAGTGTTTGCGGCAGCACCGCCAGCGCATTGTTGCGCAGGTTCAGGCGCCGAAGCTGCGTCAATCCGCTGATGCTTTCCGGCAATGCCGCCAGTGCGTTGTCGGCAAGATCGAGTTCCCGCAGGCAAGACAGGCCGCCAATCGTGCCCGGCAAGCTGGCGAGTTGATTGCGCTGCAGGTGCAGTTCAACCAGTGATCCCAGGTTGCCGAGGCCATCCGGCAGCGTGCGCAGCCGGTTGCCATACAAGCGCAACTCCAGCAGCGATTGCATCGCGCCGAGGCCCTCGGGCAAGGCGGTCAGCCGATTGTCGCTGACGTTGAGATAGGCGAGCCGGGTAAGCTGGCACAGTGCCTCAGGCAGTTGCTCAAGCCGGTTATGTCCGAGATACAGAAAATCGGTCAGCCCGGCCAGACGGCCAATCGCGGCCGGCAGCTGTTCAAGCCGGTTGTGGCCCAGGTCCAGCATCCGCAGCGCCTGCAACTGGCCGATGCCTTCCGGCAGCGATTCAAGCTGGTTGTCACCAAGGTTCAACGTGTGCAGGCTGGTCAGTGTCCAGAGTGCGTCCGGCAATGTGCGCAGCTGGTTGCGATACAGGTTCAGCTTGCGCAGATTTTTCTGCCGCAGTGCGGCATCGCCAATGGTGGTCAGGGCGCGATTGCCAAGGTCCAGACGCGCCAGTTCGTCCACCGGCAGCATTTGCGGTCAGGCCAGCAACGCATTCATGTGCCGCAGTCGGTCGGCGACCGATCGCAGCATGGCGATCCCCATCGCCGGCTGCGATTTGACCAGCGCCAGCAAGGCGCTGCGATTGACCGACAGCAGTATGCAGGGCGACTGCGCGGTCGCGCTGGCGGTGCGTGGCGACTGATCCACCAGCGCCATCTCGCCGAAGGTGCCGCCGGCCTGGACCAGCTCGACTTCGCTGCCGCGGATGGTGATGCTGACCTTGCCCTCCATCACCACATACATGCTGACGCCGGCCTCGCCCTCGCGCATGATCGGGCTGCCCGCCGCGAATCGCACCGTGGTCGCGTGTTGCAGTGCATCGTCAAGCTGCCGCAGCAGTTCCGGCGAGAATGTCACCTCGTCCCGTCCGCTGCGCGTGCCCGCCGCTGCCTTGCGCATTGCCAGCCGCGCCGCGACAAACCGCAGCCGGTCGAACATCACGCTCATCAGCATCAGCGCAAATTCCGGTGTTCCCTGCAGCGCTGCCTGCAGCTCCGCGCCGTCGAGCGAAAGCAGCTCGCAATCGGTTTTTGCCAGCGCGGTCGCGCTGCGCGCGCTGCCGGCCGCCGTTTCGCTGATGACCGCCATCTCGCCGAATATCTCGCCCGCACGGAGCGAGTCGAGCGAACGGCCACTGGCGCTCAATGCAACCTCACCGCTGGCGAGGAAATACATGCGGTGCGCGACCCGCTTGCCAAACAGGCCCTGCTTGCCGGAACGCTCGTTCTCGACGAACACGGTGTCGCCGGCGGCAAATTTTTCAGCCCGGCCAGCCGCCTTGAACAGGCGCATGGCAACCACCGGGTCGTAAAACTTGCTGACGGCCGGCTTGAAAGGCGCCGAGGCATGCGGGGCGGCGACCGGCGCGGCGGGTTGAGTCTGGGGCTTGGTGAAATCGAAGTCGTCGTCCATCGGTTGCGGCGTCTGTTGTGGTGGTTGGTTTGCGACTTGCATTATGGCAAATCGTGCGCGGATGAACTTAGCCTTTTACTCTTGGTCAGTAATGGTGTTTCCGCGACAATCATCACGATTGGCCGCACAATCCCCCACAATGACAATAAATGCCGGGCCTTGAAGGCCTGGTCCACCATTTTTACCGGATTTCCCATGCCTTCTCCTGCCGCCTCAAACCCATCCAGCAAGCGTTTCTGGCTGATCGCTGTCGTTGTTGTCTTGCCGCTGCTTGCCGCTGCCGCCTGGTGGTGGGTCGGACGTGCGCCTGACGCGGCGGCAACCGCCGGCCGTGCGGCCGCGGCAGGCGGCGGGCCGGTCTCGGTAACGACGGCGCTGGCAAAGCAGCAGGACCTGCCGGTAACCGTGATCGCCAACGGCTCGGTGGTGGCATTGCAGTCGGTGGACATCCGGGCGCAGGTTTCCAGCGTGATCCGCACTATCCATATCGCCGAGGGCCAGACGGTGGGCAAGGGCGACCTGCTGTTCACCCTCGACGCGCGCACCGAGGAGGCGAACCTGCGCAAGGCCGAGGCGCAGGTGCTGAAGTCGCGCAGCGACGTGGCCAATGCCGAGCGCAACTTGAAACGCCAGCGCGAACTGTTCGAGCAGAAATTCATCTCACAGTCGGCGCTCGATACCGCGATTAACCAGGCCGACGTGCTCAAGGGCCAGCTGGCGGTCGACGAGGCCGCGGCGGAAGCGAGCCGGGTGGCGCGCAGCTTTACCGAAATCCGCGCACCATTTTCCGGCCGTACCGGCGCCATCGTCGTGCGCGTCGGCAGCCTGGTGCAGCCCAGCGGCGCCGCGCTGGTGACGATCAGCCAGATCGACCCGATCGGTGTCGCCTTCGCGCTGCCCGAGCGCGAGCTGTCGTTTGTCCAGCGCGCCATGGCACAGGGCGGGCTGCCGGTGGTAGCGGAGCTGCCTGGGCCCACCCGGCAGCCCGTCACCGGCAAGCTGACATTTATTGAAAGCACCGTCGACAGCACCAGCGGCACCATTGCCATGAAAGCCGCCTTTGCCAATCCCCAGAAACTGCTGTGGCCCGGCATGTTCGTCAACGTTTCGCTGGCCTCGCGCACCCTGGCAGGCGCCATCGTGGTGCCGGTGCAGGCGGTCCAGTCGGGTCCGGAACGCAAGTTCATTTACATTGTTGGTGACGGCGGCAAGGCGGTGATGAAACCGATCGAAGTCGAGCTGATCCAGGACGGGATGGCGGCGATCAAGGGCATTGCCGCCGGCACCAGGGTGGTGGTCGAAGGCGCGCAGAACGTGCGCAAGGACAGCGTGGTGGTGGAAGGTGGCGCGGCACGCGGCGGCGCGCCGGGCGGCGCGGGCAAGGCGGCCGCCAAGGACGCCGCGAAGCCTGACGCCGCCAAGCCGTAGGAGCATCAGATGAATCTATCCGAACTTTGCATCCGCCGTCCGGTGATGACGGTGCTGCTGAACGCGGCAGTGATCGTCGCCGGCGCGCTGGCCTATTCGAATATTCCGATCTCGGCGCTGCCCACCTATGACACGCCGACCATCCAGGTGTCGGCCAACCTGCCGGGCGCCAGTCCGGAGACCATGTCGTCCTCTGTCGCCACGCCGCTGGAGCGCCAGTTCTCGACCATCGCCGGCGTCAACACGATGAGCTCGACCAGCTCGCTGGGCAGCACCCAGATCACGCTGGAATTCGACCAGAACCGCGATATTGATGCCGCTTCCGTCGACGTGCAGGCGGCGCTGCTGCGCGCGCAACGCTCGTTGCCGATCGAGATGACCAACCTGCCGTCCTATCGCAAGGTCAATCCGGCCGACGCACCGGTACTGTTCCTCACCTTGATCTCGCCGTCGATGCCGCTGTCGGAACTCAACAGTTACGCCGAGAACCTGATTGTGCCCTCGCTTTCCACGCTGCCCGGCGTCGCCCAGGTGGATATCAACGGCCGCAAGAAATTTGCCATCCGCATGCGCGTCGATCCCGAGGCGGCGGCGGCCCGCGGCCTGACGCTGGACGATATTTCGAATGCGGTGCGCTCGGCCAATGCCAACACGCCGGTCGGCACGCTGGAGGGCGCCCGCCAGACGCTGGTGATCACCGCCAATCGCCAGCTGACGCGTGCCGCCGAGTTTTCGCAGCTGATCATTGCCACCACCGCGGCTGGTCCGGTGCGGCTGGCCGATGTCGCGCAGGTCGAGGACAGCGTCGAATCGGTGAAGACCGCCAGCTGGGCCAACGGCGAGCGCGCCATCACCATGTCGATCCGCCGCCAGCCCGATGCCAACACGGTTGCGGTGGTTGACTCGGTCAAGGCGATGCTGCCGCGCCTGGTCGAACAACTGCCTTCGTCGATCGACATCAAGTTGCGCAATGACCGCTCGCAGTCGATCCGCGATGCCATCCACGACGTGCAATTGACGCTGGGGCTGACCGTGGTGCTGGTGGTGCTGGTGATTTTCATCTTCCTGCGCCACGCCGTCGCCACGCTGATCCCGACCCTGTCGCTGCCGATTTCCCTGCTCGGTACGCTGGCGGTGGTGTTCTGGCTCGGCTACAGCCTGGACAACATTTCGCTGCTGGCGATCACCCTGGCGGTGGGGCTGGTGGTTGACGATGCGATCGTGGTGCTCGAGAACATCGTTCGTCACATGGAAGACGGCATGGAGCCGATGGATGCGGCATTGCTGGGATCGCGTGAAATGAGTTTCACCATTGTCTCGATCTCGGTCTCGCTGGTGGCGGTGTTCATTCCGATCTTTTTCATGCCGGGCGTGATCGGCCTCCTGTTCCATGAATTCGCGGTGGTGGTCGGCGTGGCGGTGCTGGTGTCGGCGATGGTGTCGCTGACGCTGATCCCGATGCTGGCCAGCCGCTTCCTCAAGCCGCATCAGGCCGGCGGCCGTGCCGAGCGCTGGACCGCCTGGTTCGAGCACCTGTTCAACTGGGTGCATCGGCGTTATGAGCGCACGCTCGACCGCGCACTGGCGCACAAGCCGGTGATCCTGGGCCTGGCCGCCGCCACCTTTGTCGCCACCGGACTGTTGTTCTACCAATTGCCGAAAGGCTTCTTCCCCGAGGAGGATATCGGCCAGATCCTGGCAACGGCGGAAGCGGTCGACGACATTTCGTTCCCGGCCGTGAGCGAACTGCTGCAGAAAACCGGCGACGTGATCCGCGCCAATCCGGCGGTGGAGACGGTGATCGTCAACGCCTTCGACGGCAACTCCGGTCGCATCTTCATCTCGCTCAAGCCGCGCGGCCAGCGCCAGCCGATCGGCAAGGTGGTGGAATCGCTGCGCCGCGAGACCCGCGCCATTGCCGGCATCAACGTGTTCTATAACCCGTTGCAAAACCTGCGACTGGGCGGTCGCCCCAGCAAGAGCCGCTACCAGTACTCGCTCAAGAGCGTCGATGGTGCCGAGCTGCGCAAGGCGACCGACGGCCTGATCAACCTGCTGCGCGCCGATCCGCTGTTCCGCGACGTGACCAGCGACGCGCAGCTGAAGGGCCTGCAGGCGCGATTCGACATCGACCGCGAGCGCGCCAACAGCATGGGTGTCAGCATCCAGGATGTGCGCAACGCGATGTATTCGGCATTCGGCGAACGGCAGATCGGCAGCATCTTCACCTCGGTCGACAGCTACCAGGTGATCATGCAGGTGGGCAACGAGGATCGCGCCGACGAAAGCGCGTTCAACAAGGTCTTCGTCCGCGCCAAGGGGGGCAAGCTGATTCCGCTCTCCGCGCTGGGGACGGTCAAGCGCGAGATCGGCGCCACCGCCATCAACCACGCCGGCCAGCTGGAGGCGCTGACGGTTTCGTTCAACCTGGCGCCGGGCGTAGCACTGGGCGACGCCTCGAAGAAAATCCTGCAGTACCGCAACCAGCTGAAGATGCCGGCCTCCATCTTGAGCGAATGGGGCGGCGATGCGGCCGCGTTCCAGTCGTCGCAGGCGGGGCAGGTGGTGCTGATCATTTCCGCGCTGCTGGTGATCTACGTGCTGCTTGGTGTGCTCTACGAGAGCTACATCCATCCGCTCACCATCCTGGCCGGGCTGCCGTCGGCGGCGGTGGGTGCGCTGGTGACGCTCTGGATGTTCGGCATGGACCTGTCGATCATCGCCACCATCGGTATCGTGATGCTGATCGGCATCGTCAAGAAGAACGCCATCATGATGATCGACTTCGCACTCGATGCGCAGCGCCACAAGGGCATGTCCCCACACGAGGCGATTCGCACCGCCTGCCTGCTGCGCTTCCGGCCGATCATGATGACCACCCTGGCCGCGCTGATGGGCGCGCTGCCGATTGCCCTCGGTCTCGGTGCTGGCGCCGAATTGCGCCAGCCGCTGGGTCTGGCGGTGGTCGGCGGGCTGCTGTTCTCGCAGGTCATCACGCTCTACATCACGCCGGTGATCTACCTCTATCTCGACCGCTGGTCAGGCACCGGCCCCATGGTGCTGGCAGGTGACAAGCCGGCAGCGGGTGTTACGCCGGCGATGGCGGACTAGCGGACCCGGGTCAGCCTGGTGACATGGGCAAACTCCAGCACTGGCGCGGTGTTCCGGGCAAAAATGGCTGAAACGCCGCGCCAGTGCTGGAGTTTGATTGTGCTGGCTCGGTCTTGCTGTCGATCGAGCGACGCGGTGGCGCACGTCCGGGGCTGACCCCTATTTGCCGCCCGTGATCTCGATCGTCACCGCGGCGCAATCGATTTCCGCCGCGGTCTGCTGTTCGAAGGCGCGCGGTATCTTGCCGGTGGTTGCATCGGCGATGCGGCCGGTGAATTCGATCCGGTAACTTCCGGCTGCCTTGAACTCGTACACGCTGGCGAGATTGACTGTCTTCGCGACCTTGCCGCCCGGCGGCAGGATGACGTATTCCTCGCGCTGCGGCTGCGCGCGCTTGACCATGGCGCCACCGTATTCGAGTTCGCCCTGCGGACCGGTGACAATCAGGTAGCGGCCGAAGAATCCCTCCAACGGCGTGTTCCAGTTGAGGACGTATAGCGCCTTCTTGCCGCGGTTGCCCAGCTCGAAAGTCAGCGGCACCGCCGCGCCCGCGCGCAGCTTTGCCGGCGCGGACATTTTGCAGCTCAGCAGCGGCGGCGCGTCAGCCGCCGTTGCGGGCATGGCGAGTGAGAAACATGAGAGCATCGCTGCCGCCCAGGCAGCGTGCAAACCGGGCGGCAGGCGATGGCGCATTACGGTTGTGCCGGGGTGTTTTCGGCAAAATATTCGTGGCTGTCCGCGTTCATCCGCGCCTGGGCGGGATTGGTCAGGGCCAGCTGCTTGGCCGCGGTCTGGCCATATGCAAAGTCGTCGGTGCCGGCAATCACATTGAAGTGCGACAGTTCGTGGACGATGGTGCCGCCCTTGGAATCGGTGCCGGTCAGCGGGGCATTCCAGAACGCGCGGCAAAGATAGACCTTGTACGGCTGCGTCGGGTAGACGTAAGCGTAATAGCTCTTCTTGCACGAGCAGTCATAGACGATCGACTTGTTGTCGAGCGCGTCCTTGATGTTGACGTAGTGGCCCTTGACCTCGTTCCAGCCGGCAGTCGAATAGCTGCCGAACCAGGTGGTGTAGCGCGGCGTCGCGCCCGGCGTGCCGTTCAGGTAGGTGACGGAGCCGTTGGCCATGTTCTTGGCCGCGGTGTGGGCGCTTTGCAGGGTCGACTGCTGGGTCGCGCTGCAGCGGCCGGAAAACGATACCGCAGCCAACGTGGACGAAAGGCTGTCGCCGGCCCGCAGCATCCTGCCCTGCTCGACCAGGTCGTTCTTGCGGCCTTCAACCCAGGTGGAAACTTCGTTCGAGTACAGTTCCTGGGTTTCGCCGATTTCCTGGCTCAGTTCGCGCCGCAGCAGGTTCGACGCCGCGCGCGGTGCCGAAGCGCCGAACAGCTGGGTCGAGGCCACGCCATAGCGGATGCTGTACACGCCCGAAGACGAGAGATCGTACAGGCCGGAAATTTCCGCGCTGCCGCTGATGCTCTCGCCGGGCGCCAGCGTGACCAGGTCCTGGGCCGACGGCTGGGCGCGCTTGATCACCGGGCCGACGTACGGAACCGCCTGACCATCGCGCGACAGCAGGAACAGCTCGCCATCAAGTTCGCCGTCCGGCACGAACCAGCGCACCATGCTGACCGGTGTGGAGCCGGTGTTGGTGAACACCACATCGACCATCACGTCATGGTTGGAAACGGTTGACCGATCCGACAGCGACAGGGTCACCTGCAGATCATTGTTGCGGGCGAACGCGGACAGTGACGTGGCGACCAGTGCAGCGGCAAGCAATAAGCGACCTAGCATTGACATCTCCCAAACATGGATTGATTGAAATTGTGTTTTTGGTTTATTGAGCGCCGCCTTGCAGGATCGCCACAAAACGACCGCCCCATTCTAGAAGTGGTATTTGACTTGCGTCAATAATTTCCAGCCACTATCGGTTGCGCGCTGCAACATTTCCGGCTGCGGCGGACTGGTCCTGCCGGTCGCGGCGCAGTTCCAGGTCGAGCGTGCCGTACAGCCGGTCGCAGATCGGAAAGGTGATGTTGAAATTGCACCGCGTCATGCGGCTGACGTCGTGGTGCACGGTGTGCAGGCGGCGCAGGCGACGCACCAGCCAGGTGCGGCCGATCAGGCTGTCGGCCGGCAGGTGATACGAAAGATGCAGCCACTCGTAGGTCAGGTAGTAGCTGATGGCGACGGCAAAGAACAGCAGGCCGGCGTTGCGCGAAACCAGCGACGCCAGCGGCAGGGCGATCAGCGCGGCAGTGGCGATCACCAGCGCAATCGCCCACCACGGGAAAAACACGAAGTAGTAGTCGCGCGGCTGGGCCGCCGCCATGTGTTCATCGTCGAAGTAGACGTGATGCTGGCGGGTGTGCCGCAGGAACAGGATGCGCCACGGCGGGCGCAAATGATGCATCGGGCCGCGATGCACCCGGTACTCGACCCAGTTGGCCACCAGGAATGCCGCCGGAATCAGCAGCCATTCAAGTGCGGTTATCGTCTCCAGCAAATGCAGCGCGGCGGCAATGGCTGTCAGCGCCAGCAGATTGGCCGCGCCGAAATAGAACACCGGCTGGTAGTGGCGCGGAATGCCCGGCGCCAGCCGCGCGCGGCGGGCCGCCACCGCGTCACCGTGGCCCGCGGGCGTGGCGTGGCTGCTATCGGTTTCCGGCATCAAGGTCGTTGCCGCGGTCCGGTGCGCGCTAACCGAACAGGGAATTCATGTAGCGCACGCGCTGCGCCACCGCGCGCATCATCGCCATGCCGATGGCCGGATCGGCCTTCACCAGCGCAATCAGCGCATCGCGATTGATTGCCAGCAGCGTGCAATCGGTGCGCGCCACCGCGGTTGCCGATCGTGGCGACTGGTCGACCAGCGCCATCTCGCCGAACACGCCGCCGATGGAAAGTTTTTCGACGATGCGGCGGCCGATGGCGATCGCCACCCGGCCCTCGAGCACGATGTACATCGAGGTGGCGGGCGCACCTTCCTTCATGATCTTGGCGCCCTCGGCAAAGCGCACCGTGGTGGCGCGCTCGAGCTTTTCCTGCAGGCTCGCCATCATCGCGGCATCAAACACCGCCTCGCTTTTGAGGCTGCGATGTCCCTCGGCCTCGGCGCGCGCCGCCAGCCGTGCCGCCAGCAACCGCAACCGCTCGAACATCACGCTCATCAGCATCAGCGCGAATTCCGGCGTCCTGGCGAGTCCCGCCTGCGTTTCCGCGCCGTCCAGCGACCACGCCACGCAGTCCGATTTCGCCGTCGCGCTGGCGCTGCGCGCGCTCGACGCCTGCAAGTCGGGAATTTCGCTGATCACCGCCATTTCGCCGAACACATCGCCCGGCCATACCGTTTCCAGCAGGCGTCCGCCGGTGCTCAACTCGACCGTGCCTTCGGTGAGAAAGAACATGCGGTGGATGTTGCGCCGCGCGAACAGGTCCTGGTTGATCGGTGTTGCCAGGGCCTGGTTCAGCGGCTTGGCAAACAGTCCCTGCTTGTTGGATTTCTCGTGTTCTTCGAACAGCACGGTGCCGGCCGCGATCGCCTCGCGCCTGCCGAAGGTCTCGAAAAACGTGTGCGCGGCGGCAGACTGGTAATAGCCGCCGGCGGCGGCTTTCAATACGTCGATCGATTCAGCCATGGGGTCCAGTGTCGGATTGCGGAGTTGATGTGCCGGGCGAACCGCCCGCGCGCGGGTCAGCCAAAACAGAATGCATTCAGCTTGTTGCCGTCCAGGTCGCGGAAATAGGCCGCGTAAAAGCCGCCACCACGGTCACCCGGCGCGCCCTCGTCGCTGGCACCCAGCGACATTGCCTTGGCATAGAGCGCATCGACCTTGGCGCGTTCGTTGACCACCAGCGCCACCATCACGCCGTTGCCGACGCTGGCCGGCTTGCCATCGAACGGTTTCACCAGCGCGAGGCCCGGTGTGGTGGGGCTGACCGCCCAGGAAATGCCGCGATCGAACTCGAGCACGCGCCCGGCGCCGAGGGTCGCCAGCAGTTCGTCATAGAATTTCACGCCGCGCTCAAAATCATTGGTGCCCAGGGTAACGTAGCCGATCATGGTTTCTGCCTTGCTGGAATTTGGTGAAACCGCATCATAAGGGATGCGCTGGCCCGGTGTGCGGCCGGGCCGGCCTGGTCTATCATGGCGGCATGCAGAAAGACACGGTCGCCATCGACACCGACGCGCAGCGGGTGCTGGACTTCTGGTTTGGCAGCGCCGACGCCGACCCGACCGCCGCCGGCCGCTCACGCCCGGAGTGGTTTCGCAAGGATGAGGCATTCGACGAAGTGATCCGCCACCGGTTTCTGCCGCTCTGGCAGCGCGCGGCGGCGGGTGAACTCGATCACTGGCAACGCGACGCGCGGTCGTGCCTGGCCCTGCTGGTGGTGCTGGATCAATTTCCGCGCAACATGTTCCGCGGCTCGGCGCAGGCGTTTTCGACTGATCCGGCAGCCCGCGCGGCGGCCCGCCACGCACTCGACGCCGGCTACGACCGGCAGTTGCTGCCGGTGGAGCGGATGTTTGTCTATCTGCCGCTGGAGCACAGCGAATCGCTGGCGGACCAGGACCAATGCCTGAGTCTGATGCTGACGCTGGCGGCGTTCGACCAGACCCGCGACCTGCACCTGTGGGCGGAAAAGCATCGCGTCATCATTGCGCGCTTCGGCCGCTTTCCGCACCGCAACCAGGCGCTGGGTCGCGCCAGTACCGCTGAAGAGGTTGAGTTCCTGCGCCAGCCGGGATCGGGCTTCTAGTTGGTCCAGCATCAATGTGCATCGACATGAAGCTGGCCGTTGCCTGTGCACGCCGCCTGGCCTGGTCTGTCTTAATTGCTTCGCTTGTGGCAGGCTGCACACACATGACTGATCAAGACCTGTCCCAGCCTGCCCTCGACGGCCGCAAGCTCGCCGCCATCGATGCGGAAATCGAATCGTTCATCTCCCGGCGCCAGTTGCCCGGTGCCGTGCTGCATCTCGAACGCGGCGGCAGCGTGCACCGGAAAGCGTTCGGCCGGCTCAGTTTTGACGAGGGCGCGGCCGCCGTGACCCCCGCGACCGTGTTCGATGCCGCTTCGCTGACCAAGGTGGTCGCCACCGCGCCATCCGTGATGTTGCTGGTCGAGGACGGCCGCGTGGAACTGGATGCGCCGTTGACCCGCTATTTGCCCGAATGCACCGGCGGCGGCAAGGATGCCATCACCATCCGCCACCTGCTGACGCACACGTCCGGCCTGCCCGCCGGCCTGCCGCCACGCCCGGCCTGGCGCGGTGAGGAGGCGGCGTTCAAGCTTGCCTGCGCGCAGACCGTCACCGATCCGCCCGGCACCGCGTTCCGCTACTCGGACATCAATTTCCTCTTGCTCGGCTGGCTGGTGCAGCGCCGCGCCGGCATGCCGCTGGACCAGTTTGCCGCGCAGCGCATTCTCCAGCCGCTGGCGATGGGCGACACCGGCTTCCGGCCCTTGCCGCGAATCGACGCCGCGCGCATCGCGCCGACGCAGAAGATGCTCGACCGCGCTGCACAGACGCTGCACGTCGACCTGGCCGACGGCGAAACGTTGCGCGGCGTGGTGCACGACCCGACGGTGCGATTCATGGGGGGCGTCGGCGGCTCGGCCGGCCTGTTCACCACCGTGGGAGACCTCGCGCGCTATGCGCGCATGATCCTCAATCACGGCGAGCTGGACGGCGTGCGCATCCTCAGCCGGGAGAGCGTGCGGCTGATGACCACCCTGCAGTCGCCGCCCGGCATTGCCGCGCGCCGCAGCGCCGGCTGGGACATCGATTCGCCGTATGCGCGGCCGCGCGGCAGCCTGTTCCCGGTCGGCAGCGTCGGGCACACCGGGTTCACCGGCAGCATCCTGTGGATCGACCCGTTTTCGAAAACCTTCTATGTCTTCCTGTCCAATCGCGTCTACCCGAATGACCGCAACAACATTCTTGAACTCTACGGCCGGCTCGGCACGCTGTCCGCAGCGGCGGTAACCGGATTCGATTTTGGCCGCGTGGCAGGCGCACTTTCGCCCCTGCCGGACGCTCAGTCGCAGGACAGATAGGCCGAGCGATGTTCGTAGGCGCTGGCGGTCTTGGCCAGCGCGCCGCAGGTGTAGGTGATTTCCACGCTCTTGCGCTTGCCCGGCGCCGGATCGCCGCACATGTTGTTGGTGATCGCCACCGTGGCGCTGCGGCGGCCGTTGGCCTCGCGGCGAACATAGCGGGTGGCGTCGCAACGCCCGCTTGAGCCGTCCGGGCCGTAGGTCGCCACCTGCACGGCGATCGGGAAGCCTTTCGATGCGGCCTCGGCCGATTGGCGCGACTCGGCCACACCCTTGCGGTAACCGGCATCAAAACCGTCGCGATAACCCTGCGCGTAGCCGTCCTTGAAATCGGCCGACTCCTGCGCCAGCGCACTGGTGGCGAGGCACAGCAACAGCGACAGGCAGGCGGTGTTTCGGGGCAGGGATGTCATTGGTGCAGTCCTCCATGGCTGGAACGCACCGATGATAATCCGTCGCGGTACCAGTCGTCGACCGGGCCCGCCGGCGGGTTTACGCCTTGCCGCGCAGCAGGCGCGACGGCAGCAGCACCACCGCGCGCAGGAACTGGAATACGCCGTCGACCGCGATGCCGACCAGCCGGAACGGCAGCGTCAGCAGCCACACCAGCGGATAAAGCAGCAGCGCCAGCAGCGCCAGCGGCCAGCACAGCACAAACAGGATCAGCCACAGTACGTATTTCATTGCGTTGCCTTTCGATAATTGACCAGGTAGCCCAATGCAAACAGCATAACGCCGGCCGCCAGCTGCACGCTGACCGACTGCGCCTGCCGCGCCGTTGGCGCCGTTCATCGGTTTCGTGTTGCCGACTTCGGCTGCGGCAAACGATGCATTTGCGTGAAATTACCGGCGCTGACGCCGCCGGTCAGCCGGATTCGGACGAATTGCAGGGAGACCCGGACGGAATGGGGTGGCGACGATGGCCAAAGGACCAAACTCAAGCACTGGTGCGGTTTGCAGGCTGAAATGCCGCGGAAGACCGCACCAATGCTTGACTTTGGCCGTCAAGTACTTCGCGCCGGTGTTGCGCAATGTTCACGGGTGCCGCCGGCAGGGCAGAATAGCGCTCCATGAAAACTGTACAGATTCCTGCCCGCGACGGGCAACTGCTAGCCGCCTGCCGGTTTGATCCACCGGATGCCAATGCCCCTGCCAAAGCCGCGCTGGTGATTGCCCCGGCGATGGCGGTACCGCAGTCGTTCTATGCCGCATTCGCCCAATACCTGGCCGGTTGCGGGTTCACCGTCTGGACCTTCGACTATCGCGGCACCGGCGCATCGCTGCGCGGCAGCATGCGTGGCGCAAACGCCGACCTGTCGGACTGGATCACGCACGATTACGACGCGGTGATCCTGCACGCCGCCGCTGCCTTGCCCGGCGTGCCGCTGTTTGCCATCGGTCACAGTTTCGGCGGGCAGTGTGTGCCGCTGTTGCCGTCGCGCGACCGGCTGGCGGGGCTGATCAACATCGCGGTCGGCAGCGGCTCGGCGCGGCACAACACGCCGCGCATCCGCCGCACCGCGCCCTTTCTCTGGTACCTGCTGGCGCCAATGCTGTGTCCGCTGTTCGGCTATTTTCCCGGCGCAAAAATTGGCGTGATCGGCGATATCCCGACCGGCGCGCTGTTCCAGTGGCGGCGCTGGTGCCTGACCCCCGAATACATCCTGAGCGGCGAGCCGGGTGCGCGCGAGGCCTATGCCAGCGCGCGCTACGCGGTGCTGGCGCTGACCTTTGCCGACGACGAACTGCTGCTCGAGGAAGGCTCGCTGATGCTGCATGCCGCCTACCGCCAGCGGCCGGTCGACTATCGGCTGGTTACGCCCGCGCAGGCCGGCATGGCGCGAATCGGGCACTTCGGATTCTTCAGGCCGCAGAGCGCCGCCACGCTGTGGCCGCTGGTATCGCAGTGGCTGGAAGAACGCCGCAACGAGCCGTGGCCCGGTGAAAATCGAAACTGATCACGAATGGCGGGGAAGCGGGCAATGCAACCGCCAACGATGAAATGGCTCGTGCTGTTGTTTGCGCCACCATTGATGGCGGGCGCTGCTGCAGCGAAGGCACGGCCGCTGCCATCGCTGGAGACCATCGGCCGCATGTTTCCCAGCCGGGGCGATGTGGCGCCGGGCTGCTCGGTCAGCATATTGCACGACGGCGACGTCGTCGCCCGCGCATACGGCATGGACGACCTCGAACGCAACGTTCGCAATACCGCCGAGACGATTTTCGAGGCCGGTTCGGCCGCCAAGCAATTCACCGCCGCCGCGTCGTTATTGGCGCGAGCAGTGAGGGCGGGCCGGCGCAGTTCCCATTCTTGCTAGGCTGCCATTGACGCAATCGCGCTCGCCCCGGTTCAGAACCGCAACCGCACCACCCGCGGACAATGATCACTCGTCTCAATCACCTGCCCCGGCGCGTTGTCCACCATCACCTTGCGTGACGGAATCACCCCTGGGTTGATGGCCTTGAGCGCATCGCTGATGACGATGTGGTCCAGCCCCTGAAAGCCGGTACAGCCGCCCTCAGTTGTCGAGAGAGGCACCTGATGCAGTGTCGGCGCGCCGTCCGACAATTCCTGCCAGAGATATTTCGTGGTGACCTTGCCATCGGCGCTCACTTTGTTCGGGCCGGCCGGGTCGCTGCCATCGGTGCGAACCTCGTTCTTGGCGATGTTGGCGGCGGCTTCTTCGTCGATGCGGCGGTTGAAGTCGCCCAGCCACACCAGGCGCGGTGACTTGGTGGCGATCCCGTCGATCCAGTCTTCGAGGATCGGCACCTGGCGGTTGATGACTTCGCACGCGTCGTTGGCGTCGGTCAACAGGCGCGCCGGGTAGCGCTCGGTGGCGACAATGTTTGCGCAGCCGGATTTCAAGTGCACGTTCAGGAACGTGACGGGTGCATTGTTGATGGTGAGTTCCAGCGCGAGCCCGGGGCGCACACGGCGGAAGGCGGCCGGGTCTTTGGGCGGGTCCTTGATGGCCAGCGCGCTGTGGGTGGTGCACACGCCGGGTTTGGCGGTGACGCTCTTGTCCCAGGCGAAGGCGATGGTCTGGAAGGCGTTGTGCTGCGCCACGCAGATCTCGAAGCGCGAGGCGAATTTGCCGAGCACGGTTTCGATCACGGCTTTGGATTTCACTTCCTGGAACGCCAGCACCGAAACATGTTCCTGCTCAATCACGCGCTCGACAGTCGATTGCAGTCCCTTCAGCTTGGCCGCGTAGGCCGCGGGCTGTCGCGCCGGGGTCTGGTCCACGGGCGGCGCGCCGGGCACGAAGGGCTGGTTGACGCGGTACGCATTGCAGGGAGCGATCAGCATCGAGGCTTCCGCGCCGCCCGCAGCGGTGAGGATTGACGCTTCACATTGCTTGGCGCGCGCCTGCTCTTCCGGCGCCGGGCCGGTGGCGCCGCGGAGGGTGCGGGCACGCGTGTCGCACCAGTTCACGCTGGGTGCGCCGCAGACTTCCAGGTAGCGCTTGAAATCATCCTGCGTGCCGGCCCAGGCCATGTTGAAGGCGGCAATGCCGATGGCGGGCAAGTCAGGTTTGGTAACCGACACCGGTGCGGCAGGGGTGGCGGGCGTGCCTTGGGCGTGGGCATTTGCAGCAGCGAGCAGAGTAAGGCTTAGCGCAAATGCAGAAAGGTTGCAGCGTGCGGGATTGGACATGGCGTATTCCATTGGGGGATGCGCCATTATCGCCAATCGCGGCGGACCATGGCCCGGCGGGCGTTGCCAGTTTGTATCAGCGCCGACTGAACGCTACTGCGCCAGCCAGTCCACGATCGGCTGCCACTGCGCCACGTCCTGCGCCACCGAGGCGCGCGGCATGTCGAAGATCGACTTGCCCTCGAACGCGGCGGTCACGTAGTTTTGCGTGTCGCGCAGGTGGGTGAGCACCGGCAGGTCGATGGGCGCGAGGAATTCGTCGAGCTTACCGGCCGCGCGGGTGTGGGCGTCGACGCGCATGCCGACGATGGCGACGAAGGTCTTGCCCTTGCGCACCGCTTTCTCTTCCAGCAACTCGTCCAGGAACACGCGGGTGGCGGCCAGGTCGAAACTGGACGGGACGATCGGCACGATCACCTGTTCCACCCGCTTGATCAGGTCGTTGAGCTTGTCGCCGTGCAGGCCGGCCGGCGAATCGAGCACCAGCACGCCCTCGCCTTTCTGCCGCCCGCTGTCCAGCCGCTGGATCGGCGGCAAATCGGCCGGGCGCGTCGACAGCCAGTGCAGCGCCGACTTCTGCCGGTCCAGATCCCACAGGAACACCGTCTCGCCGCGCGCGGCCAGGCAGCCGGCAAGGTTGGTGGTCAGCGTGGTCTTGCCGGCGCCGCCCTTGGGGTTGGCGATCAGGATGGTCTTCATGGCGCAATCCGCATGGCATCGATGATCGCTACGCTATCAGATTCAGGCGCCGGC
>CAYQKN010000025.1:35287-36550 GCA_964417885.1 uncultured Burkholderiales bacterium
TGTCCACCAGCCTCTTCTACCAGCGGGCCGGCCCCATGATCGACTGGCTGTGCGAGGCCTACGGCTTCGAGGTTCGCCTGCGCATCGAGGGCGAGGGCGGACGCATCGAGCACAGCGAGCTGGTGTTCGGCGGGGCGGTGGTGATGGTCGGTGACGAGCGCACCGGCGCAGCGATGAAGTGGGGCGTGCCGCTGGTGAGCCCGAAGACGGCCGGCGGCAACACCCAGTGCATCATGCTGTTCGTCGACGATGTCGACGCCCACTGCGCGCAAGCCCGACGCTGCGGCGCCACCATCGTCGACGAACCGGCGGTGCATGACTATGGCGAAGACTACTGGGCCGACCGCAGCTACGGCGCGGTCGATCCCGAGGGCCATTTCTGGTGGTTTACGCAGCGACTGCGCGATCCGAAGCCTTGAACGCGCCGGCCTCCCGCAGCCTTTGCCGGCGACACGACCCGCCGGACGGGCGATAATGCGGCTTCACGCTGCGGGCCTTCACCCGCCGGAGGAGAGCCCCGCATGATGACCTCGATCGTACTCACCGTAATCGGCCCGGACCGGCCCGGGCTGGTCAGCGCGGTATCGGACAAGGCGGCCGAATTCGGCGCCAACTGGGCAGACAGCCTGATGGCCAATCTGGCAGGACAATTTGCCGGCATCGTGCACTTGCAGGTGGAGGCGAAGCATGCCGACGCCCTGATTGCGGCGCTGACCTCGCTTGAACAGCCCGGCATGCGGATCACGGCGGCGCGCGGCAACGACGCCGCGCCGGCGGCGCCGTCCCGTCGTCTCAAGCTCGACCTGGTCGGCCACGACCGGCCGGGCATCATCCACAGCATTTCCAGCCAGCTGGCGGCGCATGGCGTCAGCATCGACAAGCTGCAAACGCAGATCGCCAGTGGCGCCATGTCGGGCGAACAGATGTTCCAGATGAATGCGATGCTGACGGTGCCGGCGGCGCTGGCCGACGATGCGTTGCGCGCCGCACTGGAAGGCCTGGCCAACGAGCTGATGGTGGATATCGAACTCGATCCGTCGCGCTGATTGCCGCGCTGCCTGCCGCCATGCAGTGATGGCGTCGATCCGGAAGTAAAACTCCAGCACTGGTGCGGCGTTTCAGGCTGTTTCAGTCTGCAAGCCGCGCCAGTGCTGGAGTTTGTCTTTCAAATTTCGGTAAACCGCGCGCGCTAGCCGAATGGCCGCACGCCGATCCACGCGCCGTGCAGGTAGAGCGCGAATGCCAACCACGCGCCGATGCCAA
>CAYQKN010000026.1:0-12500 GCA_964417885.1 uncultured Burkholderiales bacterium
TCAAGACAACCCCAACTCCACCACCTGCCTGGCCCCCTTTCGCTCCCTCAACGCCGCATACCACCGCTCCACATGCGGATGGTCTTCACGCGCCAGCGGCAGCTTGTACCAGCGATCCACCGAACAGCCGAGCGGAATGTCGCCCATGGTGAACGCAGCTCCGGCAACAAACGCGTTGTTCGCCAGGTGCGCATCGAGCATCGCCAGCTTTTTCTCCGCCGATTCGCGCGCCGCTTCGATCACGCTGGCGTCACGCTGTGCGGCCGGAAAGCGGATCAGGTGCCAGAAGGCTGGCCCGATGGCGGGATTGAACGCTGTCGCCTGCCAGTCCATCCAGCGGTCGGCATCGGCGCGGCGCTGCGGATCGGCCGGCGACAGCGATCCGCTGCCGTGTTTGGCCGACAGGTAGCGGACGATGGCATTGGATTCCCACATCACGAATCCATCGTCGTTGATCACCGGGATCAGTCCGTTCGGATTCATCGCCAGGTAGTCGGGCGTGTCGACCAGGCCGAACTTTCCGCCGGCGTCGACGCGCTGGTATTCGATCGCCAGTTCGTCGGCACACCAGACCACTTTCTGCACATTGACGGACGTCAGGCGTCCCCAGATTTTCAGCATCGCACCACTCCCGCGGGCAAGTTGGAACAGGATCGGATTATTGCAGCTTGTGTTGGTGCGCCGGCGGCACCGAGCTACAGATTCTTCGGCACATTGGGCAGGAAGGCACCACTGGTGAGAATGCCCAGCGCCATCCACAGCGCGATCACGCCATAGACGAGGCGCGGCAGCCATTGCGCGGCCTGCTGGTAGAACGCGTCGACCGCCGCGGTTTCCAGCGCGACGTGGCGCAGCAGCATTTCCGGCAGCGTGCCGCTCTGCTCGCCGGTGCGGGCAAACTCCACCGCCCGCGCGCCGCTGTCCAGCGCTACCAGGGCGGTCACAGTCGCCAGTGCCTGCGACAGTGTCTCGCCGCGCTCGATGCGCGGCCTCAGTTGCGCGAACTGTTGGCGGATGGGACCGATGCTGATCGTGTCCAGCGCCAGCGGCAGCGCATCGAGCATCGAGATGCCTGCCTCCAGCATCAGGGCCAGGCTCTGCAGGAAATCGCGGATGTTCTGCCGCACCAGCAGCGTGCCGACCAGCGGCAGGCCGGTGAGCGGCGTCGGCGCCGGCGACACCGCTGCCGCCGCCGCCATGCGCTGCCAAAGCAGGCGGCCGAGAAACAACGCCAGCGCGATCGCCAGCAGCGGCTTTACCACGCCGAACAGGTATCCGCCGGCGCCGATGGCGCCCGACACCAGCGCCGGCAGCGGCTGGATCAGCAGCGCCATCACCAGCACCATCGCCGGCAGCGCCATGCGCGATTTCATCGTCGCCAGCTGCATCGCGCGCTGCGTGTAAAGCTCGGCCAGGCGTCGATAGACGCCCGCCGGGCTGCCGGCGTTCCAGGCGGCATGGATCAGTCGCGCCTCGAGGCGCGTGAACACACCGCTTTTTTCGCCCGCCATCGCCAGCACCTCGCCGCGTGCCACGCGCTGTTTCATTGCCTGCAGGCGCGCCGCACCGTCGCCGCCGATTTGCAGCAGCGCCAGCGAGCGGTCAACCGGCAGGCCCGAGGTTTCCACTTGCGCCAGCTGGGTGAACAGCTCGGCACGCAGGCGCAGTGACAGCGGGGTCGATGCCATCCGGCGCCCGGTCAGTTCAACCGCACCAGCGGGAAGTCGTTGCCGAATCGCATGATGGTCGGCACCTGGTTCTGGTTCAGCGAGGCGGCGATCTTCGCCGTGTTCTCGCGGCCGTACGCGCCCAGCTCGGAGACCCACAGTGTGAGATCGCCGTTGCTGTCGGCCTCGCGGCTGCCGAGCGCGCGCAGCAGCACGTGGGTGAACAGGCCGTTGCCGCGGTAGCCGTCGATGGCGCCCTGCCGCGCGCCGGCCGAGGCAAACACGTGAATGCCCATGTTGCGCGCCCACACGCTGAGCCGGGCGTCGTACAGCGCCGCCAGGTTGTTGTCGAAGCCGCCGGAGTGGCAGGTGTCCAGCACCAGCAACTGGCGCTGTGCGGCAACCGCTTTCAGCTGGTCGAGCAGTTCGCCGGTGGTGATCAGGTTGCGGTTCTGCAGCGTGCCGTCGTACTCGTGCGTGACCAGCGCGTAGGTGTTGTCGACGAACACGCCGTGGGTCGAGACAAACAGCAGCAGGGCGTCCTGCGGCCGCGCCTCGCGGGCGATCCTGGCGATGGCCGCGGCGATGCCGGCCTTGGTCGCGGCGCGGTTGAGCAGCATCACCGGCGGCTGCGGCTGTCCAAGCTGCAGCCGAGCCGCTACCCGCGAATACCAGCTCGACATGTCCCTGGCATCGACCGCGGCGTAGACCAGGTTGTCGTCGGCCGCGCCGCGGAATTGATTGATGCCGATGGCCAGCGCAAACACCCGCGGCGGCGCAGCGCTCACGGTCGAGACGAAGCTGGCGCGGCTGACCCGGCTGCGCGCGCTGTTGTCGCCATTGAAGGCAACGGCGGTGACGATGTTCTCGCCCGGCACCGCGGTGATCGACAATTTCAGCCGCTGCGGCCCGGCCTTGGCGGAGGTTGACGCAACCGGCGAGGACTTCGCCTGCGCGACCAGATTGCGTGTGACCACCTCAGTCGATACCGAAGCGAGGCCCGCCATGGCGCTGATGCGGCCGACCCGGGCGGCATCGGCATGCACCAGCTTGCCGTTGTGAAACACGCGAATGTCGCCGATGCCGCCGCCGGCACCGCTGGCGGTCACCTCGATCTCGCGCCGCGCCGCGGCCGCATTGGCGGGCAGCAGCGAAACCGCCAGTGACGGCGGCGGCGACTTGAGCACGCCGGCCAGGCTTTCGCCGGACAGCGGGCCGATATCTTCTCCGGCCAGCGCGCGCCGCACCAGGTCCGGGCGATAGAACACATCGTAGAACTGGTTCAGATCGAACAGCCGGCCGCCCTGCCGCACGCCGAGCTGGTCGATGCCTTCGGGCGGGCCGGTGAAATAGCCATCCGGCAGCAGCGTCACCCAGGCCGCGTTGGCAAACAGCACGTGCATGGCGAACCAGCTCGACTGGCCGGTTTTCCAGTGGCGCAGCGTCTTGTCATCGGCGGCCGACAGCAGGGTGTCGCCGGCGAATCGCAGCGCGGTGATGGTGTCGGCGTGACCGGCCAGGACGCGCGGCGCATCGTAGGTGGTCAGGTCGAACAGGTAAATGCGGTGGTCAAAGCTGCCGATGGCGAGCGACTTGCCGTCGGTCGAAAAGGCCAGCGCGCTGATGCCCTTGGTGGGACCGGGAAACGGACGCACCCCGGCACCGCTATCGAGCCGATACAGGATCTGGCCCACCAGCAGATGCCGGCCGTCGGGGGCGAATGCGATGTGCGTCGAGGGATAGGCAATCGGTGTCTGCCACACGACCGCATCGCGTTCGAGGTCCCACAGCGCCATCGTGTACGTCTTGTCGTTCTTGAGCAGCTCTTCCGGCGTCCTGGCGTGATTGAACGCACTGATCGTTGCCGCCAGCCGGCCATCGGCCGACAGCGCCACGGCGCTGATGCTGCCGGCGATCGGCGTGCGATTGACCGGCGTGATGCGGCCGCTGGCGACGTCGAGCTTTGCCAGCGCGGACGTCTTCGGGTTGATCAGCACGTCCGGATCGCGCGAAAAGTAGGCATCGAAGGCCAGCACGCCGCGGCTGCCATCGGCATTCAGCGCCACCACCCGGTTGATGATGGCGTTGGTGCGGATAAACAGGGGCGCCTTGGCATCACCGGTTGGTTTCAGCTGCGCGACCAGTGCGGGCGACAACCACGACGTGTCCGCTTTCAGCACCCGTTCATCGGTCGCGCCGTCGTCGCCGAAGCGTCGCAGCACGAAACGCGATTCGTTCTTGTCGCCAAACAGGGCCACGGTGCCGGTGGCATTTTTCGCCGTCGCCAGCTGCTGATGCGTACCGCCCCATTCCAGGTGCTTGCGCAGATCGAGCGGCGCGGAAGCCAGCACCGCCAGCCGCGCCGATTCGACCTCGATGCGCTGGCCCGGGTCACGCGGCAATGGCGCCGTGCCGACCAGGCGGTCGTAGGCGTCGCCACCCATCTGCTGGCGGAACTGTCCGGCCTGGTATTTCGATATCGTTGGCCGTGCACCGGGGCCGAGCCACTCCAGCTCGCCACTGGCGCGCGACCAGCGCATGCCGCGGCCGAGCGAATCGACCGCGGTCACCGCCGCGTCGCTGACGTCGACCAGCGAGACCACCGATACGCCGATGCCGCTGAACGTTTTCACGCCGGGGCCGCGTGTTTCCCGGCTGCGAATGGTGTTGTCCCAGCTGCCGGTGAACAGGCGCTGCCGCAGCGGGTCGATCGCCAGCGCACTGATTTTCTGCAGGTGTCCGGCCTCGCTGCGCACCCAGCGGCGTTGCGTCAGATCGAACGTCAGCAGACGCGAATTCATTGCGTCCGGTTTGCGCATGTTGTCGAAGTCGAGCAGTTTCGGATTGAGACTCGCGTACAGCTCGCGGCCATCGGCACTGACGGTGAGTCCGGTGAGGACGCCGAAGAAATCACGAATCGGCGGCGCCTCGCGGCCAAACGGCTGCATCGCATATTCGCGAATCGACTGCTCGGTGATCAGGTCCATAAAAGCGCTGCCGAATCCGGCGAACAGCGATTCGCCGCCTGCTGAAAACGTTAGCGCGCCGATACGGTCGGGGGCATCGATATCGCCCAGCGCCGCAAACCCGGGCAGGCGCCAGACGCGGATCGACCTGGCGCCACCCGCCGCCAGCCGGTCGCCGCGCGGCGACAGCACCAGCGACGTCACCTCGCCGGCCGCATCGTGCGTGAACAGCAGGCGGTCGTCGTCGGTCGACCAGCCGCGCAGCTTGCCGTCGATGCCGGCGGTCACCAGCGTCCTGCCCTGGTCGATCACGACCACGCCGCGCAGGTCGAATTTTTCCGTGCCGGCCAGCCAGCTGCGCTTCAGCGCACCGGTGGTAGCGTCGATCACGGCGATGCGCGGCTCGCTGACGCTGACCGCATAGAGAGTCTTGCCATCGGGATGAAACGCCAGCGCGCCGATGCCCAGCGGCAGCGGCGGCACGGTGGCAAATTCGCGCGCGGTGGCGCTGTCCCACAGCTTGATGTGGCCGGCCATGTCGCCGCTGGCCAGCACCTTGCCGTCGGCCGACACCGCCAGCGCCATGACATAACTGGTATGGCCGAGCTGGACGTAGACCTCGGGCTGGTTGGCGGCGGCAGTGGGAACCGGAGCCTGCGCCAGTGCATCGACGCCGCCTCCCGACCCCAGGAGGACGGCGGCAAACAGGAGGGCGGTAAATTTGCGCGCGGCCGGCATGCGCAGATTATGCATGGGCTGGTTTGGCCGCGTCGTCAGATCGCGCTACCGGGCAGCAAACTCAAGCACTGGCGCGCCTTGCAGGCCATTCTTGGCCGGAACGCCGCGCCAGTGGCGGGGTTTGGCAATGGCGGCCGACGTTACGACACCTTCAACATGATCTTGCCGATGTGCGCCGAGGATTCCATCAGCCGGTGTGCCTCGACGATCTGGTCGAGCGCGAAGGTCTTGAATATCACCGGCTTGACTTTCTTCGACTCCAGCAGCGGCCAGACATGTTGCTTCAGCGCTGCCGCAATCGCGGCCTTCTGGCCATCGGGTCGCGCGCGCAGGGTGGAACCGGTGATGGTCTGGCGCTTCATCATCAGTGGACGGAAATCAATCGTCGCGCTGCCGCCCTCGAGGAAGGCGATGAAGCAGTAACGGCCTTCCATGGCCAGCACCCGCAGGTTTTTTTCGATGTAGCTGCCGCCGACCATGTCGAGAATGACGTTGACGCCCTTTTTTTGCGTGATCGTGCTGATCTCCGCCATCCAGTCCTGGGTTTTGTAATTGAGCACATGATCGGCGCCGATGCCTTTGCAGAACGCTGCCTTCTCGTCATTGCCGACGGTGGTGAACACCTCCGCGCCGTGCGCCTTGGCCAGCTGGATGGCGGTGAGGCCGATGCCGGAGGAGCCGCCGTGGACCAGGAACTTCTCGCCGGCCGTGAGACGGCACATGTCGAACACATTGACCCAGACGGTGAAAAAATTCTCCGGCACACCGGCCGCCTCGAGCATGCTCAAACCGGCGGGAACCGGCAGGCAATGCGCGGCCGGCGCGACGCAGTACTCCGCGTAGCCGCCACCCGGCGTCAGCGCGCACACCGCGTCGCCGACTTTCCACTGTGTGACCTGGCGGCCGACCGCCGCCACGGTGCCCGACACCTCCAGCCCCATGACCGGCGAGGCGGTGGGCGGCGGCGCGTAACTGCCGGTGCGCTGCAGCACGTCCGGCCGGTTGACGCCGGCATAGTCGACGCGGATCAGCACGTCCTGTGCACCGCAGGCCGGCAATGGCCCGCTGGCAATGTGCATGACCTCAGCGGCACCGGGACCGGTGGTGGCGACGAATTTCATCTGCGGCGGCAAGGGGTTCATGAGGTTTTCCGGCATTGGGGTTGAGTTGGCGATGATTGTACGGCGTGGCGTGGCGCGCGGCATTGAGCGACGTCGTGGTTTCAGCCGGCCGCATGGCTCCACAGCCAGGCCGCGCCGCGCGCGCCGCTGGCATCGCCGTATCGGGGCGGCAGCAGCTGCGTCACCACCGCATCGCTGAACAGGTAACGGCCCCAGCGCAGCGGTACGTTGCGGTACAGCCGCGCCTGGTTCGACAGGCCGCCGCCGAGCACGATGACATCGGGATCGAGCAGGTTAATGACCGAGGCAAGGCTTTTGGCCAGCCGCTCTTCGTACGCCGCCATCGCGGCCTCGGCGCGCGCATCGCCGCCGGCCGCCGCCTGCGCGATCGCAGCCGCATCAAGGCGCCGACCGTCGAGCTGGAAAAAATTCTGCGCAAGTCCCGGGCCGGACAGCCAGGTCTCGATGCAGCCGGCGCGCCCGCAATAGCAGGCATGGCCGGGCCGCTCGTCGTCGGCCGGCCATGGCAGCGGATTGTGTCCCCACTCCCCGGCGATGGCGTTGGCCCCGACCAGCGTGCGTCCGTGCACCACGATGCCGCCGCCGACACCGGTACCGAGAATGACGCCAAACACCACCGCCGCACCGGCGGCGGCGCCGTCGGTCGCTTCCGACAGGGCAAAACAGTTGGCGTCGTTTTCAATCCGGATCTCCCGCTGCAGGGCGCTCTCCAGGTCTTCGACCAGCGGCTGGCCATTGAGGCAGGTGGAGTTGGCATTCTTGATCCGGCCGGTCAGGTGCGACACGGCGCCAGGCGTGGCGATGCCGACGCTGCCGGTTTCACCCAGCTCGCGCTCGGCGTCGTGCACCAGTGCAGAGATCGCGGCCACGGTTGCAACGTAGTCGCCTATCGGTGTGGCGACGCGCCTGCGCAAGCGCTCGCGGCCGCTTTCATCAAGCGCGAGTATCTCGATCTTGGTGCCGCCCAGGTCGATGCCAAACAGAATCATGTCGGTTGGTCGGGTTGGAGTGATGTGCGATTATGCAGCGAGCATCGGTGGACGCGGCAGGCGTTGCCGGCGCCATCCGACACCCTACCGTCCGCCGAAGGAGCATCGCATGAGCAAGAAATCCGATCGTGAAGGCATTCGCACCATCCGGCCGGTCATTGCCAGCGGCAAGACCAGGCTGGCGGATATCGACCCGGAATCGACCTGCGGATTTTCGGGCGACAAGGAAGCGACCAGCGCCATCCTGCTGCAGCTCAACGCGCAGCTGGCCGCGCTGCAAAACGTGCTGTTCGCCGAACACAAGCACAAGGTGCTGGTGATCTTCCAGGCGATGGATACCGGCGGCAAGGACGGCGTGATCCGCAAGGTGTTCTCCGGCGTCAACCCGCAGGGCGTGCGGGTGGCCAGCTTCAAGGTGCCGACGCCGGTTGAGCTGGACCACGATTTCCTGTGGCGCGTGCACCAGCAGGTTCCCGGCCGGGGCGAACTGGTGATCTTCAACCGCAGCCACTACGAGGACGTACTGGTGACACGGGTGCACGGGCTGGTCGATGACCATACCGCCAAGCGCCGCTTCCGCCAGATCAACGATTTCGAGACGCTGCTGGTGGAGGAGGGCACGGTGATCCTCAAGTTCTTCCTGCATATCTCGAAGGAAGAGCAGAAACAGCGACTGCAGGACCGCCTTGACGATGAAGCGAAGCATTGGAAATTCAACATCGGCGACCTGGCCGAACGCAAGAAATGGGACGACTACCAGCGCGTGTATGAAGACGCCATCACCGCCACCTCCAGCCCGCATGCACCGTGGCACGTGGTGCCGTCGGACAAGAACTGGGTGCGTGACCTGTATGTCGCCTCGGTGCTGGTGAGCACGCTCGACAGTCTCGGCATGAAGTACCCGGATCCGCCGCCCGGACTCGACAAGATCCATATCGACTAGCCCGTTTGCGGCACCGCACAAGGCAGCTAAGTCATTGTGTTAGAATAATAAATTGTGGTTTACCCCACCACTCCCGTTTGATTACGTTCTGAACTGCCATGCCGATATACGCCTACAAGTGTTCGTCCTGCGGACACGCCGATGACGTGCTGCAAAAAATGAGCGCCGCACCGCTGACCGATTGCCCTGCCTGCGGCAAAGCCACCTATTCCAAGCAGGTGACCGCGCCGCAATTCCAGCTCAAGGGCAGCGGCTGGTATGTGACCGATTTTCGCGGCGGCAACAAGCCCGCCAAGGACGCCCCGGCCACCACCGCCGCGACTGACGCCAAGGCCGGATCAGGCGAGGCCAAGCCGGCCGAGACCAAGTCCGACGCCCCGGCCGCTTGCCCGGTGCATAACGCACCTGCCGCCGCGCCGGCCGCCAAGCCCACCCCCGCCACGGAGTAGCTTTGAAAGAACTCACTGTGCGCAAGTACCTCATCGCAGGACTGCTGGTCTGGATCCCGCTGGTCATCACCGGCTGGGTGCTGAAGCTGCTCATCGATTTGATGGACCAGTCGCTGCTGCTGCTGCCGGAGCGGTTCCAGACCGAGGCATGGCTGGGTTTCCATGTGCCCGGCCTGGGCGTGTTCCTCACCGTGGCGATCGTGCTGATGACGGGCGTCATTGCCGCCAACTTCTTCGGCAACAAGTTGCTGACCTGGTGGCACAACGTGCTGCAGCGCATCCCGATCGTGCGTTCGATCTATGGCGGCGTGAAGCAGATATCCGACACGCTGTTTTCGCCCGAAGGCAAGGCGTTCCGCAAGGCGGTGCTGGTGCGTTACCCGCACGCCGGCACCTGGACCGTCGCCCTGCTGACCGGCGAGCCGAAGTACGAGGTGACCGACCATCTCGGCCATGAAAATTATTCGGTGTTCGTTCCCACCACGCCGAACATCACCGCCGGCTTCTTCCTGATCGTGCCGAAGTCCGACGTGCTGGAACTGAACATGAGCGTCGACGAAGCGCTCAAGTACATCATTTCCATGGGGGTGGCCGAGCCGCCGCGACCGATTCACCGCAACGGGGCCGAGATGAAAAAATCCGGCACCGACCCCAATCCCAAGCCGCTGGGGTAGTTCTCCAGCGGCGCATTGCCCCGCATCTGACGCCCATTCCGGCCGCGCCCCTGTTGCCGGGCAAGCGGCCCCGGCGTCAGCCCACACGAGCAAACCACACCCGCCGTCCCACGCGGCGGAGATCAATCGGACTGGAACATCATGAGAACGAACTACTGCGGCTTTATCGACAAACAGTATCTGGGACAGCAGGTCACCCTGTTCGGCTGGGCGCATCGCCGGCGCGACCATGGCGGCGTGATTTTCATCGACCTGCGCGACCGTGAGGGCCTGGTGCAGGTGGTGATCGATCCCGACACGGCGGAAGCGTTCGCCAATGCCGACAAGACCCGCAGCGAGTTCGTGCTGAAGATCGTCGGCAAGGTGCGGCCGCGCCCGGAAGGCACCATCAACACCAACCTGAAGAGCGGCGAGATCGAGGTGCTGGCCTCGGAAGTGGAAATCCTCAACGCCGCGCAGACGCCGCCGTTCATGATCGACGATGACAACATCAACGAGGAAATCCGCCTCAAGTATCGCTACCTCGATCTGCGCCGCGAAACGATGCAGAAGAACCTGCGCATGCGCTATCGCATCGCCATGGCCGTTCGCCAGTATCTGGACGCACAGGGCTTCATCGATATCGAAACCCCGTTCCTGTACAAATCGACGCCGGAAGGCGCGCGTGAGTTCCTGGTGCCGTCACGCATCCACGATGGCGGTTTCTATGCCCTGCCGCAGAGCCCGCAGCTGTTCAAGCAACTGCTGATGGTGTCGGGCTTCGACCGCTATTACCAGATCGTCAAATGCTTTCGCGACGAAGACCTGCGCGCCGATCGCCAGCCCGAATTCACCCAGATCGATATTGAAACCTCGTTCCTCGACGAGCGCGAGATCCAGGACATCATGGAAGGCCTGGTCAAGGCGATGTGGAAAGCCGGCCTCGGCATCGACCTGCCGGATTTCCCGCGCATCACCTACGCCGACGCAATGGCAAAGTATGGTTCCGACAAGCCGGACTTGCGCGTCAAACTCGAACTCACCGAACTGACCGACATTGTCAGGGATTGCGGCTTCAAGGTGTTCGTCGACGCGGCCAACGGCAAGAACGGCAAGGTCGCCGCGCTGTGCCTGCCGGGCGGCAGCGAGAAGTTCGCGCGCAAGGAACTCGATGACCTGTCCGGCTTCGCCGCGATCTACGGCGCCAAGGGCCTCGCCTACATCAAGGTCAACGATGCCAGCAAACCCAACGCCGAAGGCCTGCAATCGCCGATCGTCAAATTCTTCACCGAGGAAACGCTGGTGAAAATCCTCACCGCCTGCAATGCGAAGACCGGCGACATCATTTTCTTCGGCGCCGACAAGGCCAAGGTGGTCTACGACACGCTGGGCGCGCTGCGCAGCAAGCTGGGCCACGAGAAAGGCTATGCCGAAGGCGGCTACAAGCCGGTGTGGGTGGTCGATTTTCCGGCCTACGAATACGACGAGGAAAGCCAGCGCTACGCCTCCGCGCACCACCCCTTCACCGCGCCCAAGGATGAGCACATCGCGTTGATGGAGACCGATCCGTCGAAGGTGCTGGCGAAAGCCTACGACGTGGCGATGAACGGCTGGGAGCTGGGCGGCGGCTCGGTGCGTATCCACAACCCGGAACTGCAGCAAAAGCAGTTCAAGGTGCTGGGCATTTCACCCGAGGACCAGCGCGCCAAGTTCGGCTTCCTGCTCGACGCGCTGGAATACGGCGCGCCGCCGATGGGCGGCATCGCCTTCGGTCTCGATCGTTCGGTGACGCTGATGTGCGAGAAGTGGGATTCGATCCGCGACGTGATCGCCTTCCCGAAGACGCAGCGCGGCCAGGACTTGATGGTGGATACGCCGTCGCAGGTGACCGAGAAGCAACTGCGGGAATTGCATATCAAGTTGCGCAACGTCTAGCGTCGCCGGGCGGAAGCTCACGCCGGCACAACAAGCCCCGCCGATGGCGGGGCTTTGTTTTGACACGATCCGACACCCAGGCAAAATTTGCCTGCTCGTATAATCCGCGCATCCCTGACTGAAAGCGCGACATGACCATTGCCCTGATCGTTCACGGCGGCGCCGGCGCCTGGCGCCCGGGTTCCGACGATGACGCCATCGCCGGCACCACCGCGGCCGTGGCCGCGGGACGAAAGATCCTCGAAGCCGGCGGCTCCGCGCTCGATGCGGCCTGCGCGGCCGCGGTGGTGCTGGAAGACAATCCGATCTTCAACGCCGGCACCGGTGCGGTGCTGAATTTCGACGGCTTTGTCGAGCTCGATGCCTGCGTGATGCTGTCCGACAAAAACCAGATCGGCTCGGTCTCCGCGCTGCAGCGGGTGAAGAACCCGATCCTGGTCGCGCGCCAGGTGATGGAAGTGACCGACCACGTGATGCTGACCGGCGAGGGCGCACAACGCTTTGCGCGGGTGATGGGCCACGCCGATCACGACCCGGTTACCACCGCGCGGCGTGCGGACTGGGAGCAGAAAAAGAAAACGCTGGAAATCGGCGTCGGCGCTGGCGGCACAGGTGCGATGAAGATCCGCGAATTTCTGCGCAGCCATCCCGAGTACGCCGGCGGCACCATCGGCGCGGTGGCGCTGGATGCGAGCGGTGTGCTGTGCGCGGCAACCTCGACTGGCGGCGTGACGATGAAAATGGTCGGCCGCGTCGGCGACACACCGCTGCCCGGTTGCGGCACCTATGCCTCGAAACTGGCCGCCTCGTCAGCCACCGGCACCGGCGAATTCGTGATCCGCGCGCTGGCCTGCCGGCAGATTTCCGACAACGTCGAAAGGGGCATGACGCTTCAGGCCGCGATCAATGCGGTGCTCGACGGCCTTGGTCGCGACTTTGACGCCGACGTGGGGTTTATCGGCATCGACGCACAGGGCAACGCGGTCGGCGCGCATCGCACACCGCATATGCCGCATGC
>CAYQKN010000026.1:12600-32971 GCA_964417885.1 uncultured Burkholderiales bacterium
GCCTGAAACAATGCCCGTCAACCTGGTCTCGCCAACGCGCCGCATCCTGCTCGAAACCGAGCGGCTTGTTTTGCGCCGCTACGAGCGTGACGATCTCGATCGCCTCACCCGCCTCAATACCGACCCGGAGGTAATGCGCTACATCGGCGATGGCAGCCTGCGCGACCGGGAGCAGACGCGCGCCGGCATCGCCCGCGCGCAGCGGATTTACGACCTCTATCCCGGGCTCGGCTTCTGGGTGGCCGAGGAAAAACCGCAGCGCAACTTTGTCGGCGTGTTCGCGCTGATTTACATCCCGAAGACGGTGGAAGTGGAGGTCGGCTACCGGCTGGTGAAATCGGCCTGGGGCCGCGGCCTCGCCACCGACGGCGCGAGCGCGCTGGTGCGATACGGCCTGTTCGAGTTGGGACTGGATCGCGTGGTCGGGCTCACGCATCTGGAGAACGATGCGTCCAAGCAGGTACTGATGAAGGCCGGGCTGCAGCCGCGCGGCACCGGGCACTATTACGACAAGGAGCTCTGCTACTTTGTCGCCGGGCGTGCCTAGGCGGTTTTTCTTGCAAAGGCGGCATGCGCGCCGGAAGCCAGGAACACGCCCGCGGTAATGACGACGATGCCGATCACGTCGCTCAGTCCCGGCACTTCGCCCAGCAGCGGGATCGCCGCCAGCATTGCCAGCACCGGCACCAGCGAGGCAAAGCTGGCGCCCAGCGACGCGCCGAGAATGTTGACCGCGCGGGCATAGGCCACCAGCGAGACAATTGACACCACGATGCCCTGGAACAGGGTCTGGCCGATGATTGCCGACCACGGCGTGGCGGACAGCTGGTGCGGCAGGAACAGCAGGTAGATTGGCAAATACACCACCATCGACACCACCGACACGATGGCCGCGGCGTGCATCGCCTCCAGCCCGGAGCGGCGCATGGCGATGGTGAAGGTGGCCCACGTCATCGAGGCGCCGATAAACATCAGGTGGCCGCGCCAGTAGCCGGTTTCGAAGTGAAACAGGCCGGCGCCGAGGATGGTGACGATACCGATCGGGATCAGCGCCAGGCCGACGCGGCGCAGGCCCGAAATGTGTTCCTTGAGAAACAGCAGTGCCAGCAACGCGGCCCACAGCGGCAGTGTGCCGGGGATCAGCGCGCCGGCCTGCGCGGCGGGTGCGAACTGCAGGCCGCTCGAGGCCAGCAGCACGTAGGGCACGCCGGCACAGCAGACGATCAGCAGCCAGTTGCCCAGCCCGGTGCGGCCGATGGCGAGGCCGCGGCGCCACAGGATCGGCAGCATCACCAGCCCGGCGCAGGCGAAGCGCAGCGCCACCAGGTCATAGGGCGACATCTTGGAGGTGGCCGAGGTCACGCCAACCCGGGTATAGAGGATCCAGCCGACCCAGATCGAGATGGCGAACAGACCCCAGAGCGCACCGCGTGTATAGTCGGCGCGGGATAAATGATGCGGTGGGGGAGTTGCCACGAAAATAACCAGGCGGGTAAAGCGACATTTTATCAGCCCGACCTTTCACCGCCCGATAGAATGAAACCATGAATGCAGCCCAGGCCGCGACGCGGCCGTACAAGATTCCCCGTTCCACCATGATCGTGATCCACACCGCCCGCCAGGAGGTGCTGCTGATCGAGCGCGCCGACCACCCGGGGTACTGGCAATCGGTCACCGGCAGCCAGGACGAGGGCGAGACGCTGGAGCAGACCGCGATTCGCGAAGTGGCGGAAGAGACCGGCATCGACGCCACCCGTCACGTGCTGACCGACTGGCGGCAGGAAAACGTCTACGAGATCTACCCGATCTGGCGCCACCGCTATGCGCCGGGCGTCACCCACAACACCGAGCACGTATTCGGCCTGCTGCTGCCGGACCGGGTGCCGGTCACGCTGCATCCGCGCGAGCATTTGCAGCACGTCTGGCTGCCGGTCGACAAGGCGGCGCCGCTGTGCTTTTCCTGGTCCAACCGGGCGGCGATCCTCGACCTGCCGCGGCGCATGGCGCAGTCGGGGGCGCCATCATGAACCGGCACATCACGCTCGCGACCTACAACATCCACAAGGGCCTGTCGCCGCTCAACCGCAAGCTGGTGATCCACGAGGTGCGCGACCGCCTGCACGCGCTCGACGCCGACATCGTGCTGCTGCAGGAAGTGCAGGGCATGCACAGCCAGCGCGCGGCCAAGTTTGCCGACTGGCCCGGCCTGCCGCAGCACGAGCACATCGCCGAGGGCCGCTATCACGACATCGTCTACGGCCTCAATGCCAACGACCACCTCGGCCACCATGGCAACGCGATCCTGTCCGCCTTTCCGGTGGTGAACTGGACCAACCGCGACGTCTCGCATCACCGGTTCGAAAACCGCGGCCACCTGATGGCGCGCATCGACGTGCCCGGCTGGCCGGTGCCGCTAACCTGCGTCTGCGTGCACCTGGGCCTGCTGCAGCGCAGCCGGGCGATGCAGATCGACCGGTTGGCCGAGCTGATCGACCAGAGCGCCGCCGACGGCGACCCGGTGATCGTGGCCGGCGATTTCAACGACTGGCGGTCGAAAAAGAGCGGCGTCAGCAAGACCCTGTTCGACCGGCTGGGGCTCGAGGAGGCGTTTGAATCAACCCAGGGCAAGCCGGCACGCACCTTTCCGGCGTTCATGCCGGTGCTGACGCTGGATCGCATCTACGTGCGCGGCCTCAAGGTTCACCAGGCCAAGCGGCTGCACGGCGACATCGAAGGCTCGCGCTGGCGCGGCATGTCGGACCATGCCGGACTGTCGGTGACCTTCAGCCTGCGCTAGGGAACCCGGGCCATGAAAGTCGTCGGCGGAAATCGCATCACGCTGCTGAAGAACGGCACGGAGTTTTTCCCCGCGCTGATCGGCGCCATCGACGCCGCCATCGTCGATATCCGGATCGAGATGTACATCTTCTGCGACGATGCCACCGGCCAGCGGGTGGCTGACGCGCTGATTCGCGCCGCGCGGCGCGGCGTGGCGGTACGGCTGATGATCGACGGCGTCGGCTCGCGCGGCACGCCGGAGGCGTTTTTTGACCGCATGCGTGAGGGCGGTATCCGGCTGCTGGTGTTCCGCCCCGACCGGCGCGCGTTCCATTTCAGCAAGGCGCGGCTGCGCCGCAATCACCGCAAGATCGTGCTGGTTGACGGCAAAGTCGGCTTTGTCGGCGGCATCAACCTGATCGATGACCTGAACGAGTCCCTGTCCGAGCATCCGCGTTACGACTACGCGGTCCAGGCAGAGGGCCCGGTGCTGGCGCAGATTTACCCGGTGGTGCACCAGCTGTGGCTGTGGGTGACACTGCAGCAGTCACGCCGCGCGCTTCCGCGCGAGCACGCGCTGCGGGTCGACCCGGCGCCGGCCGGGACACAGCAGGCGATGCTGGTGGTGCGCGACAACTTCCGCCACCGGCGTTCGATCGAGCACATGTATGTCTACGCCATCCGCCACGCGAAAATCCGCGTGCTGCTGGTGTGTCCGTATTTCCTGCCCGGCAGGCGCCTGCGACGCGCCATCATCGACGCGGCAGGTCGCGGCGTCGAGGTCACCATCCTGCTGCAGGGCCGCGCCGATTACCGCCTGCTGCAGATGGCGACGCGGGCGCTGTACGGCAAGTTTCTCGGTGCCGGCATCCGCATCTACGAATACCAGCGGAGCATGCTGCACGGCAAGGTCGCCACCATCGACGACCAGTGGGCCACGGTCGGCTCCAGCAACCTCGATCCGTTCAGCCTGTTTCTCAATCGCGAAGCCAACCTGCTGGTGATGGACCAGCCGTTCGCGCGCCAGCTGCGCGAATCGGTGGACGAGGAAATCCGCGCCAACGCGATCATCTGCCGCAGCGAGGACTGGCAGCGCCGGTCGATCCTGTTGCGCGCGCAGTCGTGGCTGGCTTATGGCTTCGCGCGCTGGGTGGCGGGGGTGATGGGTTTTGCCCGGCAGTGGGACTAGCCGCAGGCGATTCCGGTCCGTTGCTGCGTGGGCAAACACCAGCACCGGCGCGGCTTCCAGGCCGAAACAGGCTGGAACGCCGCGCCAGGAGCGGACTTTGACTTTCCGCGTCAGCGTCGCGACGTTTACGCTGGCGGCGTGACGTTGCTGAACAGCAGATCGAGGAACTGACGCGTTTCGTCACCCGGCCGCTTCAGTTCCTTGCGATAGACGCGGCAATCGACCGTACGCCATAACAGGTGCGCGTTGACCAGCTCGCGCCGCAGGGTGGCCGGATCGCCGAAGGTGTGAAAGGCGTTGATGTACGCGTTGACCTGCGCCTCGCTCATCTCGCGCTGCGCGGGCAGCCGCGACCAGATGGCCCAGATCGCAATCTGCTGCGCAGCGTACTTGTTCGGCCAGCGCATCAGCCGTCCCTGGGTGTCAAAGCAGGCGAGCAGACGCCGCATCGGCAGCGGCACGGTGGATCCGCGCGCCAGGCTGATCGCCACCGGCGCCTTTTCCGCGACAACCGGCGCGGCCGGCGCGACCGCCGGCGGCTGTGCCCGCAGCATCTGGTAATTGCGATAACCGGCGCTTCTGGCCAGCATGTTCAGCAGCGCCACGTGGCTGGGCGCGGCATGGCCGGCACCGGCCAGCTGCAGGCGCAGGTTTTTGCAGAAGGTCGAAACATCGGCCGCCAGCAGCGGCACCATTTCACGCGAAGGATTCATTTCATGACTCCCGTGCATCACTCGAGGTGCTGGGGTTGCCGGCTTGCAGCAGGACGCACGAAAGATCATGGCCTGATGGATGGTGATGGCAGGTTTAGCTCGCATCGGAATGCGCGGCAACGCCTGGGTGAACTGCCGACCGAGGGCGGATTCTACACGCCCGCCGCGCGCCGCGCCAGCCGGTTTTCGCCGGCCGCTTCGATCAGGTGATGGCGGCGGCGCGCCAGCCGCGCCGGATGGCATGATAATCGCATGCGTGCCGCCACTGACCACCACCGGAATCGTCGACATGAGCCTTGATCGCAAAAAGCAGTTCCTGTTGTTCGTCTTTGTCCTGTCAGGCATGGGCGGCCTGATCTACGAATCGATCTGGAGCCATTACCTCAAGCTGTTCCTCGGCCATGCCGCCTACGCGCAAAGCCTGGTGCTGGCCATTTTCATGGGCGGCATGGGATTCGGCGCCTGGCTGGCGGGCCGCTTCAGCACGCGCTGGAAAAACCTGCTGCTGGCCTATGCCGCCATCGAGCTCGGCATCGGCCTCACCGCGCTGGTGTTCCATTCGGTATTTGTCGCCTTTACCGCCTTCTCCTATGACCGGGTGCTGCCGCAGCTGACCGACCCGCTGGCGGCCGAACTGTTCCGCTGGAGCGGCTCGGCGCTGCTGATCCTGCCGCAAAGCATCCTGCTGGGCATGACCTTCCCGCTGATGAGCGGCGCGCTGATCCGCCTGTTCCCGCAGCAGTCGGGGCCGGTGCTTTCGCAGCTCTACTTCACCAACAGCATCGGCGCCGCCGCCGGCGTGCTGCTGAGCGGCTTTGTGCTGATTGCCGCGGTCGGCCTGCCGGGCACCATCCTGTCGGCCGGCCTGCTCAATATCCTGGTCGCGCTGCTGGCCTGGAGCGTGAGCAAATCGCTGCCGGCGGCGGCGCCGATTGCCCCCGCCGCACCGGCGCAATCGCCCGCCGCCGGCGGCGCCGGCTTGCTGCTGCTGGTCGCCTTCCTGACCGGTTGCGCGTCGTTCATCTATGAAGTGATCTGGATCCGCATGCTCAGCATGGTGCTGGGCAGTTCCAATCATGCGTTCGAGATCATGCTCTGCGCCTTCATCCTCGGCCTCGCCTTCGGCAGCCTGTTCATCAAGCGGCGCTTCGCCACCCTGCGCCATCACCGCCTGGCGCTGGCGGTGATCCAGATCGTGATGGGACTGCTCGCCGCCGGATCGCTGGTGCTCTACAACACCTCGTTCGACGCGATGCGCGTGGTAATGCTGGCATTGACCAAGACCGACCAGGGCTACGCCGCCTTCAACCTGGCCAGCCTCGCCATCACCATCGGCATCATGTTTCCCGCCGCCTTCTGCGCCGGCATGACGCTGCCGCTGATCAGCGAGATCATGCTGCGCGAGGGCCAGGGCGAGCGCAGCATCGGCAACGTCTACGCCGCCAATACCCTCGGCTCGATCACCGGCGTCATCCTCGCGGTGCACGTCGCCTTGCCGATGCTGGGGATCAAGAACGGCCTGCTGCTGGGTGCCGCCATCGACATCGTCGCCGGCATCCTGCTGCTCGCGCGTGACCGCAGCGCGGCCCGGCCGCCGTGGCTCAACCCGGTCGCGCTGTCGGTGGTGTCGCTGGCGGCGTTCGGCCTGGTGTCCGTGTATGTCCATCCCGATTCGCTCAAGATGGCGTCGGGCATTTACCGTTTCGGCCAGTTCGTGCCCAAGCAGAGTGCCAGCCTGGTGATGGAGAAACACGGCAAGACTGCCACCGTCCACCTGCTGTCCGAGTACGGCATCCTGACGCTGCGCACCAACGGCAAGACCGACGCATCACTGCAGACCGGGGAAGGCAATCCGACCTCCGACGAGTACACCCAGCTGCTGACCGGCGTGCTGGGACTCTACCACCGGCCGCAATCCGAATATGTCGCCAACATCGGCATCGGCTCCGGCATGACCACCCATTCGATGCTGTCCAGCCCGCGCGTGAAGGAGGTCCACACGATCGAAATCGAGCGCTACATGCTCGACGGCGCACGCCTGTTCGGCAAGGCCTCGGAACGCACATTCAACGACCCGCGCAGCAAGATTTTCATCGATGACGCGAAGAGCTTTCTGGCCGTCAGTCCGCGGCGCTACGACATCATCGTCTCGGAGCCGTCCAACCCCTGGGTCAGCGGCGTGGCCAGCCTGTTCACGCAGGAGTTCTACGCCCGCATGAAGGCCAAGCTGAAGCCGGATGGACTGTTCGTGCAGTGGCTGCAGGTCTACCAGCTCGACTTCGACCTGGTGGCCTCGGTGATCAAGGCGCTCGGCGCCGAGTTCAACGACTACGTGATCTACGAAACCAATCGCGGCGACCTGGCCATCATCGCCAGCCCGACCAAGGTCGGCGAGCCCGATGCCGACCTGTTCACCCACGCCACCGTGCGCGCGATGCTCGAGCGGCTGAACGTGCGCTCGCCCGGCGATCTCGACATGCGCCGCATCGGCACCAAACGCGTGCTGCATCCCTACTTCATGACCTTCGGCGCCACGCGCAATTCGGATTTTTTCCCGATCCTCGACCTGCGCGCGGTGCAGGACCGCTTCCTGGGCCGCAGCGCGATGGCGGTCAGCGAGCTGCACAGCTACCCGATACCGGTGCTGGACATGCTGCAGGGACGCTCGCCCGCGCCCGCCCAGTCGGCCGGCATCGACGTCAACGGCATGACCTCGGCGCGTCTGCGCGACGCGGTGGCGGCGCGGCAGATGGTCGACTACCTGCGCGACGGCTCGCTGGACAAGAAGCCCGCGCTCAACGGGCTGTTCGGTTACGAGATGGAACACGTGCGCAATTACTGGCTCAATTGCAGCGCGGCGAACGCCGGCCAGGCCAGGCTGGATCCGGTATTGCGCCTGGCGCAGTTCGTCAACACCGGCCTGCACCCGGATGAACTGGCAAAGCTGTGGGGCGGATTCCGGCAATCGCGCTGCCACGCGGCGCTGCCTGCCGGGCAGCGGGCCTGGCTTTCGCTGTTCGCGGCGGTGGGCCAGCGCGATGCCGGCGGCATCCTGCTGGCGCTGCGCGCCATCGAGCAGGCGCCGCGACTCACCTCGGATGCGCAGTTCGATTACCAGCCCGAGCTGGAATACCGTCAGGTCGCGCAGGTCACGGCACTGCTCAGCCTGGGCCGGCAGGCCGAAGCAAAGCAGGCCTGGCAACAAGTGATCGCGGCCAAGTCGGAAAAATTCCGCGCCACGCCGATGGCATTCCTGCTCGATGCGCAGGTCGGGCCGTAGCCGGTGACGGCCGGCGCCCGGCCGGGCGCGTTACATCTGCTTGAACAGGTGCGAGAACGGCCGCGACACGGTCAGGTTTTCCTTGCGGCCGCGCACCTTGACCGTGGCCTGGCCGCGAAAGTCGCGTGACACCGCCTCGATCGCGGCGGCGTTGACGATGGTCGAGCGGTGGATCTGCCAGAACTTCTCGGCGTCGACGCCGTCGAGGATTTCCTTGATCGGGGTCTTGATCAGCGCATCGAATTCCTTCGTCGCCACCAGCGTGTATTTTTCGTCGGACTGGAAGAACAGCACGTCCTCAATCGGGATCAGGCGCAGGTTGGAGCCGATGTTGGCCTTGATCCACTTCAGTTTCTCGGCCTGCGGATTGAGCTTGGCCGACAGGTGCGCCACCAGCGCCTCCAGGTTCTGCGGCGCGCCGGCCGGCGTGTCGCCGCCGCCCAGGCGTTCCTTCAGCCGGGCAATGGCGGTGGCCAGGCGCTCGTCGGAATAGGGCTTCAGCACATAGTCGATGGCGCCGGTGTCGAAGGCCTCGACCGCGTATTGGTCGAAGGCGGTGACGAACACGATGTGACACTTGATCTCGCGATTGGCGGCGAGGCTCTTGGCCACCTCGACCCCGGTCATCTCCGGCATCTGGATGTCGAGGAAGGCGAGCCGCGGCTGGTGCTCGGCGATCGCCTCCAGCGCGGCCTCGCCGTCGCCTACGTCGGCGAGGATTTTCAGTTCCGGCCAGAGCTTGCCGAGCTTGGCTTTCAGCTGCGCGCGAAGGATCGGTTCATCCTCGGCAATGATCGCGGTGATGTCGGTCGTCATATTGAGTAGTCCAGTCGTTGCAGAAACAGACCGATTGTCGCCGATCTTGCGCCGGATTTGCAGCCGGCGTTACGGCTGGATCGCATCCTTCCTGTCCCGCTTGCGCCACCAGAACCAGTAGATCGCCAGTCCGATCAGCACGAACGGCGCCAGCGCCGGGAACACCGAAATGGCGACAATCAGCGGGATGAAAATCAGCAGGCCGGCAAACAGCAGGCCGAGTCCGTAAAGCACACCAACCACCACCACCAGCACCAGCGCGACGGCGCCAAAGGCCACGATCAGCGCCAGCGTGCCGATCGCCATGCCTTCGAAACCACCCAGCGTTGCCGGGCCCATGTGCACCGGGAACATGCCGGTGTAGAGTGCGGCCAGCGCCAGGCCAAAGATCACCGCCAGCGCGATCATCAGCGTGATGAACGTCACCGACATGATCTTGGCCCAGACGCCGTGCGTGGTGGCAACGGCGTGGCGGGTGCGGCCCCACCAGCCCTTTGGCGCCGGCGGTGGCGCCACGCTGATACCCGCGGACGAATTGGCGCCGGCCGCGATGCCGTCGCCGCGCGCGCCGCCCGCCTCCAGCGGCACCTCGATTGAGGCAATGACGCCTTTCGGCTCATTCGACTCGAGCGTCAGCTTGCCGTGTTCGCCGTAGATCGCAATCAGGCGCTCGCGGATGTTGGTCAGGCCCACGCCGCCGCCGGCCTGCACCGGTGCGTCGGTCAGGCCGCGGCCGGTATCCTTCACCGCGACGCGGATGCGGTCGCCGGTGGCGGTGAACAGGCGCGACACCACCACGTCGATGCGGCCGCCCTCGCGCTGCGGCTCGAGCCCGTGCTTGATCGCGTTCTCCACCAGCGACGGCAGCATCATCGGCGGAAAGGCAATGCTGGCCAGGTCGGCCGGACAGTCGATATCAAACGCCAGCCGGTCGCCCATGCGCATCCTGAGGATGTTCAGGTAGGCGCGGACCAGCTCGATTTCCTGGCCGACGGTTGACGTGTTCTCGCGCATCTTCGGCAGCGACGAGCGCAGGTACTGGATCAGGTGGCCGGTCATCTGGTTGGCCTGGGCCGGATCGACTTCGGTCAGGGCCTGCACATTGGCCAGCGTGTTGTAGAGGAAATGCGGCTCGACCTGGGCCTGCAGCGCCTGCAGGCGCGCCTCGGTGATCTGCCGGTTGACGTTGCTGACCTCGGCCTCCTTCTTCTTCTGCTCGGCGAACGCCAGCGAGCGGCGCGAGCGGTCGATGAAGTACTTGGCGATCAGCAGCATGATGAAGATCGGGATGAAGGTCAGCAGCAGGGCCGAGCCGACACCGATGCGATAGACATCGCTGGCCACCTTGGCGTGGATGGCCTCGCGAAACTCGGTGGGCAGCGGCGGCAGCGGCGGAATCGGCGGCAGGTTGATGGCAACCTTGCCGTCGTCACCCACGTCGATGTTGCCCTTGATGCGACGCCCGCCAATGGTGCCGTCGAAGCTGACGCCCTTGCCCGCGTCCGCGCCCGGTGCGGTCGGGGTGGTGGGGGTGGTAGGGGTGGTAGGGGTGGTAGGCGTCGTCGGTGTGGTCGGCGTGGTCAGCTTGGTCGGCGTTGACGGCTTGGTCGGCGTCGTCGGGGGGGTGGCCTTGCCTGCAGCCTTGTCGTCCGTGTTGACGTCGAGCTTGAAGCCCTCGTCGGTGTTGATGCCGATCGAAATGCCGCGCCGGCGCCCTTCGTTGATTTTTTTCAGCGCATCCTTGGCGGCCTGCTCCTTTTGCTTCGCCACCGCAATGGTGTCGTCGAAGGCTTTCAGGGTGGCGGTCGCATCCGCGCCGGCGGTCTTGAGCCGTTCCTCGGCGTCGCGGCGGGCTTCCTCCATCGTCTCGCGCGATTCGCGCGCCGCGTCCAGCGCCGCTTCGGCGGCATTGCGCGCGGCGTCCAGGGCGGCGTTCTGCGCATCGGTCATCGCCTCGCGGGCGGCGGCGCTGGCATCGCGCTGGGCGGCAAAAATCTCCTTGCGGGCCTGGGCGATTTCACCCAGCGCGCGCTCCATCTCCTGCTTGCGCACCGGATCGTTGGACCGGTCCTTGATCGCGCCGACGATGTTCTCGGCAATGTTGAGCGCGCTGTCGCCGAACGCGCGGTCGATCTCGCGCTTGATCGCGCGCCGCTCTTCCGGCGTGGCGCCGGAATCGGACAGCCGAATCACCTGCACCGGGGTGGAGAACACCACCAGCAGCAGGAAAGTCGAGATTCCCAGCAGGATCATCGCCCACCAGGGCGTGCGATGAATGAAGTTTCCGAAGGCTTTGAACATGAGTGACTCGATTTTTTGTCAGTTTACGCGAGGCCTTTTGCCGGTTCGGCGCGGCCTCTTTCCATGTCAGCAGAATAGGCGTTGCCCCGGCGCGCCTCAATGCGCCCAAGGCGGAATGCAGAAATGGCGTGACGGATTGCAGGCAAGGCGGACAGATGCTGGCGCCGGATGCGCCCGAACGCCGCTTCCCAGAGTGTAACTTAGTGTTAAATCGGTGAAACTCCAGAATTGGCGCGGTCTGCAGGCCGAAAATGGCTGAGAAGCCGCGCCAGTGCTGGAGTTTGTTGTTGGCAAACCTCTTGAAGACCGTCATTCCAGCGGAGGCTGGAATCCAGCCCTGCGTATTCTCAAAAACACGGCCAGGACCGGGTTCCAGCCCGGCGCAACCCCTGTGGTTGTGCGCTGGAATGACGAATGCTGAGCCGATATCGGGCCTGCGTCGCAACTGGACCACACGGCCCGGCATCAGCCAAGCCGCTGACTCACTCCATCGGCCGCCGATGCAACACGGTATCGGTGTGCTGGCGAAACGCGATTACCTTGCCGTCGCGGAATTTCCAGACGTGGACGAAGGGCGCGGTGAAACGCTTGCCGGTCGCCTTGTAGGTGCCGCTGTAGGTGCCGAGCGCGACCACGGTATGGTCATTGGCGACGAATTCTTCCGGGATGGCCGCGTAGCCATCCCATTCGCCGCCGATTTTCATGAAGACATTGTCGAGCACGCCCTGCGGCCCGATGAACGTGCCGCCGTACGGACCGCCCTCGGCCTCGGTCCAGCTTGCGTCCGGCGCCAGCAGTCCCAGCACCGCCGGGATATCGCCCCTGGCAAAGGCGGCATAGGCGCCGCGGACAAGTTCGGTGTTCTGGTTCATTTTTCTCTCCCTCAGCTGCGGTGGATTGATGGTCGGGTCCAGTTCGCCGTCGTCAACGGCGATTTACGGCCGCCCCGGTTACTGACTATACCGTCGCCACGCGGGCGTCGGGCTGCACTGATCACTGCCCCGCCGGCGGTTGCCAAAGCTCCACCTTGTTTCCTTCCGGATCGATGACCCAGGCAAACTTGCCGTACTCGGAATCGTCGACCTTGTCGAGGACGTTGCAGCCTTCTTCGCGCAACACTTTGACCAGGGCGTGAACATCCTCCACCCGGTAATTGATCATGAACGTTGCCGTGCTGGGTGCGAACTGGTCGCCTTGCGCGGAGCCGATGGACCAGATGGTTGTTCCCCCAACCGGCTTGCCGTCACCGTCGGTCCAGGTGAACGCCGCGCCGCCCCATTCCTGGACGTCAATGCCGAGGTGCCGCTTGTACCAGGCCTGCAATGCCGGTGCGTCTTTGGCTTTGAAAAAGATGCCGCCAATGCCAGTGACTCGCTTCATGGAACCTCCAAGGACGGGTGGTGGTGAGATCCTGCAACGTCGCAACGCTGTGCACTCACTTAATTTGGCGGCGAGTTGCCGCTACGTTGCACGAACCGGGCGAATACTTGTGTTCAGCCGTAGCAAAACACATCGAGCTTGTTGCCATCCAGATCGCGGAAGTAGGCCGCATAGAAACCGTCGCCGCCCACGGCCCGCAGACCTGGCTTGCCTTCGTCCACACCGCCAAGCTCCAGCGCTTTCTGGTGAAGTCTGTCCACGATCTCCCGGGAGCCGGCGGAGATGCCCGCCATCACGCCGTTGCCGACCGTCGCCGGCTGGCCATCGTAGGGCCTGAAAATGCACAGCATCGGCTGATCCATGCTGGCTGCCCAACCGTAGCCACGCCCACCGAACTCCATCAATCTCTTGACACCCATCTCGGCGAGCAGGGCATCGTAGAACGTCTTGGCACGTTCAAGATCATTGGTGCCGAGCGTGATGTAACCAATCATAGCGACCTCGATAAGGTTAAGGAAAAGCGTCTGTGGTGAGCGGGTAACGAATATGTCGGGTCTTGGGAGAATACATGGTGTCAGCACCAAGATTCTTGCCTGTACGCAAGGAATTCCGTCTGAAAAATGCTGATTTGGTCGCCAGCCACGGTAATACGCGATCGGCAATTTCCCGCCGCACCCCCGCACTACATCTGCTTGAACAGATGCGTAAAGTTGCGGCTCACCGTCAGCGTCTCGGGACGCCCCTTGAGCTTGAGGTCGGCCTGGTCGCGCAGTCCGCGCACGACGCCGGCGATAGCGCGTGAGTTGACGATGGTGGCGCGGTGGATCTGCCAGAACTGCTCGGGATTGAGTTCGTCGATCAGTTCCTTGATGGGCTTTCGGATCAGCACTTCGGCGTCGTCGAGCACGACGCGGGTGTATTTTTCGTCGGACTGGAAATACACCACTTCTTCCACCGGGATCAGCCGCACAGTCTGGCCGACGCTGGCCTTGATCCAGCGCAGATAGTCGGCTGCCGGCATGCCCATGCGGCTGGTGAGCTGGCGCAGCACGCCGGCCAGGTCGGTCTCGGGCCCGTCGCCGGCGGGCTCCGGATCGCTGACCAGCCGCTCCCGCAGCCGCTCAACGGTCTCGCCGAGGCGGGCCTCGTTGAACGGTTTCAGCACGTAATCGATGGCGCCGCGTTCGAAGGCTTCGACCGCGTACTCGTCATAGGCGGTGATGAACACCAGGTGCGCGCGCTTGCTGCGGCCGCGGCCGATCATTCGCGCCGCCTCCAGCCCGGTCATCACCGGCATGTGGATATCGAGGAACACGATGTCCGGTTCCAGCTCCTCGAACCGCGCCAGCGCCTCGGCGCCATTGACCGCCTCGGCCACCAGCGTGAGCTCCGGCCACAGTTTGGCCAGGCGCAGTTTCAGCTGCTCGCGCAGCAGGGGTTCGTCGTCAGCGAGGATTGCAGTCGGCATGGCTCACTCCGAATAAAGGGCGTGGCGGGCGTCGCGCTCGCGAATCTCGAGGCGCACCGGCCTGGCCGTCATCGTTGATGCAGTCAATCGGCGGCAGGGGTGATGCGTATGTGTGCGACCACGCCGCGCGGCTTATTTTCCTCCAGAACCAGCTTGGCGCGCTTGCCGAACAGCGCCTGCAGCCGCTCGCGGATATTCTGCAGGCCGATGCCGGTGCCGCTGGTGTGCGACAGGCCTTGCCCGGTGTCGGCAACCCGTACGTCGAGCTCGCCGCCGGCGCCGAGTGCGGCCGTGACGCGGATCTCGCCGCCGCCCTGCAACGGGTCGATGCCGTGCTTGATGGCGTTTTCGACCAGGGTCATCAGCATCATCGGCGGAAAGGAATGGGCGCGCAGTTCGGCCGGCACCGCCACGTTCACGTTCAGCCGCGACCCCATCCGCAGCTGCTGGATTTCAAGATAGGCCAGCGCCATGTCGGCTTCGCGGCCCAGCGTGGTGCCGCCCTCGCGCATTTCCGGCAGCGCGGCGCGCAGGTAGGTGATCAGGCTTTCCAGCGTGCGCGCGGCCAGCGGCGGGTTGGCTTCGACCAGGTGCTGGACATTGGCCAGGGTGTTGAACAGGAAGTGCGGCTCGATCTGCGCCTGCATCAGTTTCAGCCGCGCTTCCAGCACCTGCTTTTCGAGCTCATGGCGCTGCGCGTCGGCGGTGGCGACTTCTGCCGCGGCCCGCGCCGCCTGCTCGCGATAGACCAGCAGGGTGGCCGTCAGCACGCCGAGGGCGATACCGGCGGCGGTGAAGATCACCATGCCCCAGAACATCGCCTCGTTGGTCATCATCTCGGTCAGCGAGCGGCCGATCACCAGTCCCGAGACCACGGTGCCCAGCACCGCGCCGGCCACCATGGCAAAGAATTGCGCGTGGGTCTGCCGGAACCGCGGCGCCGCCAGGCCTTCGTAGACGATATTGGTGCCGCCATAAGTCAGCAGCATCACCAGCGCCACGATCAACAGCCGCAGCCAGAGATAGGCGAAGGCGATGTCGTAGCCGAAATAGGGCTTGATAATGGCGCTGGCGACGGTGGTCAGCACCACCACCAGCAGCAGGCGCCGCCAGGTGAACTGGCCGAGGATCGCGAGTAATTTTTCCATGGCCGCAGGATAGCGCGTCGGCCTGGGTCGCGGGCGCCGGCTGCGATGGAGCGCGGAAAGACGGCAATGGGGCGCGCCGCGGGCGGGAACTTTGCCGTTTCGCTGCCTGCCGGCGACCGCGCGGGTGGGTCTAGGCGTGCAGCGAAACCCGGTGCGTTCCCTTCCAGCGGCCCTGCACACCCGGCCGGCGCGACGCCTGGGCGGCGGCGCCGAGCTCGCGGATATGGCGGGCCCACAGCGACTCGCCCTTGCTGGCGGCAGTCACGGGTGGCGGGGACGAGGGGTGTTGAGCGGGTTTCATGTCACTTTCCAGATACGTTGGTGTGGGCTTTCGGATTCATCATGCCGGTCAGTTGTGAAAAACTGATGACACGACGGTGGCTTTTTCGGTAACGGTGTTGGGTGGGTAAAAAAATGCCCGGTCGCCTTTCAGCGGCCGGGCAAATAGTCGAGGGAGGTGTCGACTAGGGTTCTGCGGCGCCGGATCAGCAGCGGAAATGGGGTTCAGATGAATCGGCCATGCGGGACGCGGCTCTTGCGCATCTCCTTCACCGGCGCGGTGACGCTGGCGATGATGGCGGCCTCATGCGGTTCGCTGAAGCGCAGCGCGGCCGGCTCACCGAGCGATCGCGCCACGCTTTGCGCGGATTCGACCACCATCGCGGCGGCCTGGTCGACGCGGTGCTGCTGGGCGTTGAGTGCCGGCACGGCGAACACCATCAACAGGCCGGTGATCAGCAGGGTGCTCATCATCACGTTGTCTTTGCTGGCGGGGGTCGGGGTTTTCATTCAAGTTCTCCTGGTCGGTCGTTGCAATTGGTACATCCCATTGCATGAACGGCAGATTAAAGTTCCCGATCGGGTGGCTCAATTGCAAAGCGACGAAATGCGAAAAAGGCGGCGCAAGACGCCATAAAGCGGCACCTGCCGGTGTTCGGCCGGCGCGCGCAAAAGCAGAACGGCGTCGCGAATCCGGGAATTCGCGACGCCGTTTTGTGGGCGTTGATGCGGTGCTGGCAGGCGCCGGCCGGTCAGGCGTGGTGGCTGGCGCGATGCGGCGCGTGATGCTCCGGGTGCGGATGGGCCTGGTGCTCATGCGGCTTGGACAGGAGCGAGCCGCCGACCATGCCGATGCCGGCCGCGACGATGCCGGCCAGCTGCGCCGGGAACGATTCCGACAGCGGCGTCAGCAGGAACAGCAGCCAGGTCATGATGCCGAGCACGATCGATGCGATGGCGCCGTAGCGGGTGGCGCGCTTCCAGTACAGGCCGCATACGAGCGGGATAAAGGCGCCGACCAGCGTGACCTGGTAGGCGCTGGAGACCATCTCGTATATCGGCGTGCCTTTCATCTTGATGGCATAGCCGAGCACGCCGGCGGTGAAGAACAGCAGCGCGACGCGGAAGGCGCGCAGTTCCTGCTTGTCGGTGAGGCCGGGGCGGAAGTGCTTGTAGATGTTCTCGACAAAGCTGGTCGACGGCGCCAGCAGGGTGGCCGAGGCGCAGGACTTGATCGCCGACAGCAGCGCGCCGAAGAAAATCACCTGGGCGATGAAGGGCATTTTTTCCAGGATCAGGGTCGGCAGGATTTTCTGCGGGTCGTTGGCCAGGAATTCCTTGGTCTGCTCGGGCATGATCAGCACCGCGCAGGCGACGATGAACATCGGCACGAAGGCGAAGGCGAGATAGGCCAGCCCGCCGATCACGGCGCCGCGCGAGGCGGTCTTGGCGTCCTTGGCCGACATCACGCGCTGGAACACGTCCTGCTGCGGGATGGAGCCCAGCATCATGGTGATGGCGGCAGCGAAAAAGAACATCACGTCCTTCATCTTGGGTTCCGGCAACAGGCGGAACCAGTCGTTGGTCTGCGCCAGCGCGAACACCTTGTCGGTGCCGCCGGCCATGTCGCTGGCCATCCAGGCGATGATCGACAGGCCGATGATCAGCACGATCATCTGGATGAAATCGGTCCAGGCCACCGCCAGCATGCCGCCGAACACCACGTAGACCAGCACCGACAGGGTGCCGATCACCATGCCCATTTCGGTGCTGATGGCGCCGTTGGAGACGATGTTGAACACCAGGCCGAGCGCGGTGATCTGGGCCGCGACCCAGCCCAGGTAGGACATGATGATCGCCACCGAGCAGAAGATTTCGACCGTCTTGCCATAGCGCTTGCGATAGAAGTCGCCGATGGTCAGCAGGTTCATGCGGTACAGCTTGGCGGCGAAGAAAATACCGACGAACACCAGGCACATCGAGGCGCCGAACGGGTCTTCGACCACGCTGTTCAGCCCGCCCGAGACGAACTTGGCGCTGATGCCCAGCACCGTCTCGGCACCGAACCAGGTGGCAAAGGTGGTGGTGATGATCATCACCAGCGGCAGGCTGCGGCCGGCAATGGCGAAGTCGGCCGAGGTTTTCACCTTCATGCCGGCATACAGGCCGATCGCCAGGGTGCCCAGCAGGTAAATGACGACGAAGGCAAGCAGCGCGTTCATGGCGAGGCGTTCCTGAAAGTTGGGGAATGAAAGACGCGAAAGTGTAGCAAAACAGAGGCCTCAACTGGCGCGAAAAAACGCGCGGCCCGAAGTCTAGTTGCCGAAGAACAGGAGCAGGTAAAGGTAAGCGCCTACTACCATGGCAATGATCATGGCCAGGGCGGCCACGACGCTGGTCTGCCAACGCTGGATGCGTTCGACGCGAAGGATGGCGCGCTCGATGGCCACCAGCCTCTCGGCCGGATCGCTTTCCAGCGCGCGATGCACCAGGCGCGGCAGCTCGGGCACCATGTTGGCCCATTGCGGGGCCTCCTTCTTCAGCTGCCGCACCAGCCCGCGCCAGCCCAGCTGTTCGGAGATCCACTTCTCCAGGATCGGCTGCGCCACCGGCCGCAGGTCGAGCTGCGGATACAGCTGGCGGCCGAGGCCCTCGATCTGCAGCAGGGTTTTCTGCAGCAGCACCAGCTGCGGCTGGATTTCCATCTGGAACCGGCGCGACACCTCGAACAGGCGCAGCAGGACGTTGCCGAAATAGATTTCGTTGAGCGGCTTGTCGAAGATCGGTTCGCAGACGGCGCGGATGGCGCCCTCGAATTCGTCCACCCGCGTATCTTTCGGCACCCAGCCGGCCTCGATGTGCGCCACCGCCACTGCCTTGTAGTCGCGGGTGAAGAAGGCGGCGAAATTGCGCGCCAGGTAGCTTTTGTCGGCGTCGGACAGCGTGCCCATGATGCCGAAGTCGACGCCGGAGTAGATGCCGTTCTTCAGCACGAAAATATTGCCGGGATGCATGTCGGCGTGGAAATAGCCGTCACGGAACACCTGGGTGAAAAAGATCTTCACCCCGTCGGCCGCCAGCCGGGCAACATCGATGTTGTGCGCGCGCAGCTGGTCGAGGTCGTTGACCGGGATGAAGTCCATCCGCTCCATCACCAGCACTTCGCGGTGGGTGTAATCGAAAAAGACTTCCGGCACATAAAGCAGCCTGCCGTCGGCGAAATTGCGCCGCAGCGCCGCGCCGTTGGCGGCCTCGCGCACCATGTCGAGTTCGTTGTGCACGGTCTTGTCGAACTCGTGCACCACTTCGCGCGGCCGCAACCTCTTGCCGTCCTGCAGGAAGGCCTCGACCAAATCAGCCACGACATAAAGCAGCGCGACGTCGTGGGCGATGGTCTCGCCGATGCCCGGCCGCAGGATCTTCACCGCCACCTGGCGGCCGGCCAGCTTGCCCCAGCCGATGGTGGCGAAATGCACCTGGGCCATCGAAGCGCTCGCCACCGGCGTCAGGTCGAACTCGCTGAACACCTCGTCGTACACGCCGCCCATGCTGCTGCCATAGGCGCGGTTGAGCGTGGCGATGACCTCCTCCTGACCGAACGGCGGCACCCGGTCCTGCAGCGCTTCGAGTTCGTGGGCGATGTCCGGCGGCACCAGGTCGGGGCGGGTCGACAGCAACTGGCCGAACTTGACGAATATCGGCCCGAGGTTTTCCAGCGCCCGCCGCAGCCGCGAACCGCGCGTCTCGGTAAAGGAGCGCCAGAAAAAGACCACCCCGATCACCGTCCGCACCGCGCCCTTCGGCAGGAATTCATCCAGGCCGAAGCGGATCACTACCGAGAGGATTTTGAGGAGGCGGAAGAAACGCATGGGAGCCCGGATTCTACCTTGGGACGATGTGGCCCTGTGCGGGCACGATGCTTCACACCCGTCGCCGGCCGTGCTGCCGGCCGCAGCGGCGGGGTGATCTTGATGCAAATCAGGCCAAACGCACGCGGCTTCACCGGCCATTGCCCGCGGCGTAAACTGGTTTGCGCTTGACCGGGATCAAACCTGCGCATCGCTGGCGGACCAAAATGGTCTGCCGCCCGGCCCGGCTCCCCGCCCGCCGGGATGTTCCCTTTTTTTCCAGTGACTCTGAGGCCCATGAAAACGCTAGACACCCAAACATCCGCGCCCGCCTTCTCCACCGCCGGCTTGCCCGCGCAATCGATTTCGCGCGAGGTCCTGCTGGAAAAATATGCCAAGGGAAATGAGTCTTCGGTGCAGGACGTGCGAATGCGGGTGGCGGCGGCGCTGGCTGCCAATGAAAGCCCGGATCGACGCGTGTTCTGGGAGCAGCAGTTCCTCGATGCGCAGGAGCGCGGCTTCATCCCCGCCGGACGGATCAACTCCGCCGCCGGCACCACGCTGTCGGCCACGCTGATCAATTGCTTTGTGCAGCCGGTGGGGGATTCGATCACCGAAGTGATCGACGGCACGCCCGGCATTTACACCGCGCTGGCCGAAGCGGCGGAGACGATGCGCCGCGGCGGCGGGGTGGGCTACGATTTTTCTGCCATCCGGCCCGAGGGCGCCTGGGTCAGCGGCACCAATTCCCGTGCCAGCGGCCCGGTTTCGTACATGCGCGTGTTTGACCGGTCCTGCGAGACGGTGGAATCAGCCGGCGCACGGCGCGGCGCGCAGATGGGCGTGCTGCGCTGCGATCACCCGGATATCGAGACCTTCATCCACGCCAAGGACACCGGCGGGCTGACCAACTTCAATATTTCCGTCGGCGTCAGCGATGCCTTCATGCGCGCGGTCGAGGGCGACCAGCCGATCGAACTGGTGCACCGCGCGCAGCCGGCGCCGGACGTGATCGACGCCGGCGGTTATCAGCGCGAGGACGGCCAGTGGGTTTACCGCAAGCTGCCGGCGCGCGAGCTGTGGGCGCAGATCATGCAGTCGACCTACGACCACGCCGAGCCGGGCATCCTGTTTCTCGATCGCATCAACCGTGACAACACCCCCCACTACT
>CAYQKN010000026.1:32981-34537 GCA_964417885.1 uncultured Burkholderiales bacterium
AACCTCAATTACTGCGAGACCATCGCCGCCACCAACCCCTGCGGCGAACAGCCGCTGCCGCCGTACGGCTGCTGCTGCCTCGGCTCGATCGACCTGAGCTGCTTTGTCGATTCGCCTTTTTCCGCCACCACCACCTTCGACTTCAGTGCGTTCGGCGAGGTGATCGACATCGCAGTGCGGATGCTCGACAACGTGCTCGACGTCACCGAGTGGCCGCTGGCCGCCCAGCAGGCGGAGGCCGCCGCCAAGCGCCGCATCGGTCTCGGCTTCACCGGCCTCGGCGATGCGCTGGCGATGCTGCGACTGCGTTACGACCAGCAGCCGGCGCGCGACATGGCCTCGAAGATCGCCGCCTTCATGCGCGACCGCGCCTACGCCGCCTCGGTGGCGCTGGCGAAAGAGCGCGGCGCGTTCCCGCTGTTCAACGCCGACCTGTACCTGTCCGGCGGCAATTTTGCCTCGCGCCTGCCGGACGAGCTGCGCACCGCCATTCGCGCCAGCGGCATCCGCAATTCGCACCTGCTGTCGATCGCACCGACCGGCACCATCTCGCTCGCCTTCGCGGACAACGCCTCCAACGGCATCGAGCCGCCGTTCTCGTATACCTACCAGCGCAAGAAGCGCACCGCCGACGGCATGCACAAGGAATATTCGGTCGAAGACCACGCCTGGCGCCTGTATCGCCACGGCGGCGGCGATGTCGACCGGCTGCCCGACTATTTCGTCACCGCGCTGGAAATTTCGGCCTCGGCCCACCTGCAGATGGTGGCGGCGGTGGCGCCGTATATCGACACCGCGATTTCCAAGACCGTCAACGTGCCGGAGGACTATCCCTACGACGATTTCGCCGGCCTCTATTTCGACGCCTGGAAATCGCAACTGAAGGGCCTGGCCACCTATCGGCCCAACAGCGTGCTGGGCTCGGTGCTGTCGGTGGAGCCGGCCAAGATGCAGCCGGAAACGGTGACGCTGAACCACAACCCGCGGCTGTCGATCGACTCGCTGCCGGCCCCGGTGCTGGCGTCGCTGCGCTGGCCGGGCCGGCCGGAGTTGCCCGACGGCAACGACGCGTGGACCTACATGATCGAGTCGCCACAGGGGCGTTTTGCGCTGTTCGTCGGCCATATCGAGGATCACGGCAAGGCATTCCCGTTCGAGGTCTGGGTCAACGGCACCGAGCAGCCGCGTGGACTCGGCGCTGTCGCCAAGACGCTGTCGATGGACATGCGCACCAACGACCGCGGCTGGCTGGCGCTGAAGCTCGACGCCATGACCCGCACCGTCGGCGAGGAAGCCTTCGACATGCGCTTTCCGCCGAGCGGCGAGAAAAAGCGCATGCCCAGCGTGGTGTCGGCCATCGCCCAGGTGATCCGCTATCGCTGCCAGCGGCTGAATGCGTTCGACACCGGCGGCACCACGCCGGTGCTGGACGCGATGTTCTCGGTGGCCGAGCCGCGCACCGGCTCCGACGGCACGCTGGCCTGGACGGTCGACGTGGTCAATCCGGCCGCCGGCGACGAATTCGTCATCGGCCTGAAGGAAATCACGCTGCCGGA
>CAYQKN010000027.1:0-34510 GCA_964417885.1 uncultured Burkholderiales bacterium
TTGTTCGTCATGCGGTGATATTTCCAGCGGGACCTCACTCCAGCCAGTCCGGATCCGGCAGCTCGCCGAACACGCGGCGCAGGCCGCCTCCCCAGCGCTGGCGCAGCATCGAAAAATACGGGTCACCCTCGCGAATGCGCTGCTGCACGCCGACCCGCAGCGCGTCCTTCGGGTACCACAGCATGTCGATCGGCAAGCCGACCGAAATGTTCGACTTGATGGTGGAATCGAACGAGATCAGCACACATTTGGCGGCCTCCTTCTGCGGCGTGCCCGGCGTCAGGACGCGGTCGAGAATCGGCTTGCCGTACTTGGCTTCGCCGAGCTGGAAATAGGGCGTCTCGTCCGAGGCCTCGATGAAATTGCCCTGCGAATAGATGTGGAACAGGCGTTCCTGCTCGCCGCGGATCTGGCCGCCGACGATGATGCTGGCCGAGGCGTCGATGCCGCTCTGCATCAGCACTTGTCCGTCGCGGCGCTGCATTTCGCGCAGGGCATCGCCGGCCAGGGTGGCGACGTCGAACATGGAATCGGCGTTCCAGATCGTCGGCTCGCCCTCGGCCGCCAGCTTGTGCCGGTCGAGGATGTTGGTGACGCCCTGGGTCATGGCGAGGTTGCCGCTGGACAGGACGACGATCACCCGGTCGTCCGGCTTTTCATAGACGCGCATCTTGCAGAAGGTGGCGATGTGGTCCACCCCCGCGTTGGTGCGCGAGTCGGAGGCGAATATCATCCCCGAATCGAGACGCAGGGCCACGCAGTAGGTCATGTCAACTTCTCCGGGGTCAATCTGTTTTTTTTATGTTGCAATTTGCAGCTCGGGGGCGAAAAACGAGCGGTTGATTTCGTCGCCCAGCTTGTCGGTGGCGGCAAGAAAGTCGGTCAGGTATTCGTGCAGCCCGGTATTGAAAATATCACTCATCCGGCCAAATTGCAGCGAGGCGTTGATTTCACCCGCCTGCCGGGTGGCTTCTGCCGAGGTGCGGTTCTCTACGTCGACCAGGATCTTGTAGACGTCGCGCATGCAAAAGCGCATCGAGCGCGGGATGTCGTCGCGCAACATCAGCAGCTCGGCGATGCGCAGCGGCGTGATGGTGTCGCGATAGACCTTGCGATAGGACTCGAAGGCCGACACCGAGCGCAGCACCGCCGACCACTGGTAGTAGTCGACCGCGCCGCCGACGTCGGTGACGCTGGGCAGCAGCACGTGGTATTTGACGTCGAGGATGCGGGCGGTGTTGTCGCCGCGCTCCATGTAGGTGCCAAGGCGGTGGAACTGGAACGCTTCATCGCGCCGGATGGTGCCGAAGGTCACACCGCGGAACAGGTGCGAGCGTTCCTTGACCCAGTCGAAGAAGGCCGAGATGCCGCGTGCATACAGGCGATCCTCGTCCATGTTCTGCATTTCCAGCCAGGTGGCGTTGAGCACTTCCCACATCTCGCTGGTGATGGTGCCGCGCACGGCGCGGGCGTTCTCGCGCGCCTGACGCGAGCAGTTGTAGATCGAGGAGGGATTGTCCGGATCGAGTGCCAGGAAATGCAGGACTTCCTTGGCGCAGACGATCGAATGGCGGCCGCTGAACGGAAACAGGGTGCCGGTGATGTTGAGCGGCGCAAACCATTCCTGGTCCTGCAGGTCCGGGTCCTTGGTCAGCAGCGACATGCGGTAGGCGACGTCAAGGATTCGCGCGCTGTTCTCGGCGCGCTCGACGTAGCGCGACATCCAGTAGAGGGTGGAAGCGGTTCGGCTCAGCATGATCAGTCCACAATCCAGGTATCTTTGACCCCGCCGCCCTGGCTGGAATTGACCACCAGCGAGCCCTCGCGCAGGGCAACCCGGGTCAGCCCGCCGGGCACGAAATTGACGTTCTTGCCGGACAGCACGTAGGGCCGCAGGTCGATATGGCGCGGCGCCAGGCCCTTGTCGGTGAAGGTCGGGCAGGTCGACAGCGACAGGGTCGGCTGGGCGATGAAGCGCTCTGGCGCGTCGAGCACGCGCTGGCGGTAGCGCTCGCGCTCGTCCTTGGTCGAGGTCGGGCCCACCAGCATGCCGTAGCCGCCGGAGCCCTGCGCTTCCTTGATCACCAGGTCCTGCATGTTGGCCAGGACGTAATCGAGGTCCTTCTTGTTGCCCAGCATCCAGGTGTGGACATTTTTCAGGATCGGCTCTTCGTCCAGGTAGAAGCGGATCATGTCCGGCACGAACGGGTAGAGCGATTTGTCGTCACCGATTCCGGTGCCGACGGCGTTGGCCAGCGTGACGCGGCCGGCGCGGTAGGCTTTCATCAGCCCCGGCACGCCCAGCATGGAATCGGCGCGAAACGCCAGCGGATCGATGAAATCATCGTCGATGCGCCGGTAGATCACGTCCACCTTTTGCGGCCCCTGCGTGGTGCGCATGAACACGGTCTCGTCCTGCACGAACAGGTCGATGCCTTCGACCAGTTCGATGCCCATCTGCTGGGCGAGGAAGGCGTGCTCGAAATAGGCGGAATTGAAATGCCCCGGCGTCATCAGCACGATGGTCGGGTTGTCCACGCCGACGGGTGCGGCGTTGCGCAAGGTCTCCAGCAGCAGGTCCGGGTAATGGTCGACCGGGCGGATCTGCTGGGCCGAAAACAGCTCCGGCAACAGGCGCATCATCATCTTGCGGTTTTCCAGCAGGTACGACACGCCAGACGGCGTGCGCAGGTTGTCTTCGAGTACGTAATACTCGCCGTCGGCATCCTTGACCAGGTCGATGCCCGCAACGTGTGCATAAATGCCGCCCGGAACGTCGACATGCATCATTTCGGGGCGGAACTGGCTGTTCTCCAGCACCTTGTCGGCCGGAACCTTGCCCGCCTTGAGGATTTTCTGATCATGGTAGACGTCGTGCAGAAACGCATTCAGCGCCGAAATCCGCTGCTTGAGCCCGCGCGCCATTTCCTCCCACTTTTCGCCGGCAATGATATGCGGCACCAGGTCGAACGGAATCAGCCGCTCGGCGCCGGTGGTTTCACCATAGACCGCAAAGGTGATGCCGACGCGGTGGAACATCAGGTCCGCCGCCTGGCGGTTCTGCGCGATCTTTTCCGGCGGGGTGTTTTTGAGCCAGTCGGCAAACGCCTGGTACTGCGGGCGCACACTGCCGTCATCGGCGAACATTTCGTTGTAAGAGGGCTTGAGCGCCATGAGAGCCATGCAGTCGTTGTTATGCGGGCATTAAAGCAATCCCCATGCCCGAGTGTACCGTTTTTCCACTGTCGCCGGCATCGCCGGGCAGGCCTTGCCTTAGAATGACGGCATGCTTTCCGCTGCATCCGCCACCGCCGCCGACGCCACACAATTCGCCGCCAGGCTGGGCGCGCGCGAGCTGCCGCTCAAGGTGCTGGCATTTATCGGCGCGGCTGCCCGCGCCAGCGAGCGTAGCGAGGCGCTGAGTCATGCGCTGCAGGTGGCCGGGGTGCTGCTGGAGATCGACGCCGACGATGAGTCGCTGGCGGCGGCGCTGATCGTCAGCGCGCTGCCCAAGGGCGAAATCGAGCAGGACATGATCGTTGAGGCATTCGGTGCCGAGGTCATGGCGCTGGTGAGCGGCGTGCTGCGGGCCGGCCGCATCGAAACGCTGCGTGCCGGGGACGCCGGCGGCAAGCATGCCGGACCCGGCATCGAAACCCTGCGCAAGATGCTGCTGGCGATGGCCGACGACGTGCGGGTGGTGCTGATCATGCTGGCCGAGCGCATCATATACATGCGCACGATCACCCGCGCCGATGAGGCGGTCCGGCTGGCAGCCGGTCTCCAGACCCGGGACCTGTTCGCGCCGCTGGCGAACCGGCTCGGCGTGTTCCAGCTCAAGTGGGAACTGGAAGACCTGTCGTTCCGCTTCCTCGAGCCGGACCTGTACAAGCGCATCGCCGGATACCTGGACGGCAAGCGCGGCGAGCGCGAGCAGTACATTCAACGCGTGGTCGACGAGCTTCGCAACGAGGTGCAGAAGCTGGGCGTCAAGTGCGAAATTGCCGGCCGGCCGAAGCACCTGTGGTCGATTCACCGCAAGATGCAATCGAAGAGCCTGCCGTTCGAAAGGCTCTACGATGTGCGCGCCGTGCGGGTGCTGGTCGACAGCGTGGCCGATTGCTACACCGTGCTGGGCCTGGTACACGATCGCTGGCAGCCGATTCCGGGCGAGTTCGACGATTACATTGCGCAGCCCAAATCGAACAATTACCAGTCGCTGCACACGGCGGTGGTGGGGCCGGAGGGCAAGACGCTGGAAGTGCAGATCCGCACCCACGAGATGCACGCCGCGTCCGAACACGGCGTGGCCGCCCACTGGCGCTACAAGGAAGGTTCGCGCAGCAAGACCGCGGCCGACAAGAAATTCGAGTCGAAGATCGCCTGGCTCAGGCAGGTGCTGGAGTGGAACCGGGAACTGGCCGACCAGGGTGGCTTTTCGGACCAGGTGAAACAGGGCCTGTTCAACGACACCATCTACGTCTTCACACCGCAGGGCAAGGTGATCGATCTGACCGCCGGCTCCACGCCGGTCGACTTCGCCTACCACGTGCATACCGACCTCGGTCACCGTTGCCGCGGCGCCAAGATCGATGGCCAGATCGTGCCGCTCAATACCAAGCTGCAGAATGCGCAGCGGGTGGAGATCCTCGCCGCCAAGCAGGGCGGACCGTCGCGCGACTGGCTCAATCCGCAGCTGGGCTTCCTGATGAGCCCGCGCGCCCAGGCCAAGGTGCGCAACTGGTTCCGGCAGGAATATTTCGAGGTCGATGTCGCGCATGGCCGGCAGACGATGGAAAAGGAACTGGCGCGCGCCGGTGCCACGTCGCTGGCGCTGGAAAAGGTCGCGGCCGCGCTGGGTCAGAAGGATCTGGACGAATGCCTGGCGGCCATCGGTCGCAACGAAATCACCGCGCACCAGATCGAGGTGGCGATTCGCGAGCTGGTTGCGCCGAAGGTGGAGGCGGCAGCACCGGTGCAGGAAGTGACGCTGACCGAATCGCGCCAGACCGCCAAGACCTCCAGCGGGGTGCTGGTGCTGGGCCTGAACAACATCGCCACCATGGTGGCCAAGTGCTGCAAGCCGATGCCGGGCGATGCCATCACCGGCTTCATCACCAAGGCGCGCGGCGTCACCGTGCACCGGCTCGATTGCATCAACATCACCTCGCTCAGCGCCGACCAGCGCGAGCGCCTGATGCCGGCCGAGTGGGGCAATACCGGCGAGCAGCCGTTTTCGGCCGACATCGAGGTCATCGCCGCCGACCGGCAGGGTCTGTTGCGTGACATCTCGGAAGCGCTGTCCCACGAGCGGATCAACGTCACGGCGGTCAATACGCTGTCGCGCAACAACGTTGCCTCGATGCGCTTCACGGTGGAGATCCAGCGCGCGGACCAGTTGCAGCGGGTGTTGCGCGCGGTGCACGAGGTGAGCGGCGTGGAGAGCGCACGGCGGCGGTGATGCGCCGTGTCGTGAAGCCGGTTCGCAGTGTTACATTGCGCATGTGCTGCGCCCCTTCCGGGCGCAATTTCCCTGCAAAAACCCCATGACCGCACTCGCGACTGAAAACCACGGCCCGCTGGCCGGCATCCGCATCCTCGACCTCACCACGGTGGTGATGGGGCCGTTCGCCACCCAGATCCTCGGCGACATGGGGGCGGAAATCATCAAGGTCGAGGCGCCGGCCGGCGACAACATGCGCTGGGTCGGGCCGATGAAGCATCCCGGCATGGGCCATATCCACATGCACCTGAACCGCAACAAGCGCTCGCTGGTACTGGACCTGAAACAGGCCGCGGGACTGGCGGCGCTGAAACGCCTGATCCCGGCCGCCGATGCCTTGCTGTACAACGTGCGGCCGCAGGCGATGGCGCGGCTGGGACTGGGTTACGAGGTGGTCAAGGCGATCAATCCGAGGCTGGTGTACGTCGGCGCGTTCGGTTTTTCCGAGAAGGGCACCTACGCCGGCAAGCCGGCCTATGACGACCTGATTCAGGGCGCCGCCGGCGTGCCGTCGCTGACACTGGAGCAGGGCAGCGAGGTACCGCGTTATGCGCCGGTCACGCTGGGTGACCGCAGCGTCGGCCTGCAGACCGTGATCGCCACCGTCGGCGCGCTGTTCCATGCGCAACGCACCGGCGAGGGGCAGGCGGTCGAGGTGACGATGTTCGAGAGCCTGTCGCAGTTCGTTCTGGGCGATCACATGGGCGGCAGGACCTTCGATCCGCCGCTGGGTGACGCCGGCTACGCGCGCCTGATCGCACCCCACCGGCGGCCGTACGGCACCCGCGACGGCTATCTCTGTGTGCTGATCTACAACGACAAGCACTGGAGCAATTTCTTCGACGCGATCGATCGGCCGGACCTGAAGCAGCACGAGCATTTCTGCACCCACACCGCGCGCGCCGCCAATATCCGCGAGGTCTATTCCTTCGTCGCCGACATCATGCAGACCCGCACCACCGCCGAGTGGCAGGCGCTGCTGGAACAGGCAGATATTCCCAATACGCCGATGCACACGATGGATTCGCTGATCGAGGATCCGCACCTGAACGCATCCGGCTTCTTTCCGCTCTACGACCACCCCACCGAAGGCCGGGTCCGCACCACCGCGCCGGTCGGCGAATGGAGCGAGACGCCGCTGTCGATTCGCCGCCTGGCGCCGCGGTTGGGCGAGCACAGCCGTGAAGTGTTGCGCGAGGCAGGGCTGAGCGATGCCGAGATTGAGGCGATGGTGGCGTCGGGGGCAACGCGCGAGGCGGGCCCGGTCGAGGACGAATCTTGACCAGCCTGTTACGCGAGCCTTGATCCGCGCGCTCTTCATCTGCACGCAGAACCGGCTGCGCAGCCCGACTGCCGAGCAGGTGTTTGCAGCCTGGCCCGGCGTGGAAACCGATTCTGCCGGCCTTGGCAATGATGCCGATGTGCCGCTCTCCGTCGAGCAAATCGAGTGGGCAACGGTGATTTTCGTGATGGAAAGCGTGCATCGAAAACGGCTTTCAACCCGGTTCAGGAAGCACCTCAATGGCAAGCGCATCATCTGCCTCGGCATCGCCGACGAGTACGAATTCATGCAGGCGGAATTGGTGGAATTGCTGCGCATGAAGGTCACCCCGTTTCTCCGTATCCAGCAGGCTGGCCGTCAGTCCTGAGGGTGAAACGCAAGCACTGGCGCGGCTTTCAAGTCAAAAGTGCTCCAAAACCCGCGCCAAATGGCGTTCTGCGCGTTTTTACCCTCGCCCACAGCGGCCGCGAGTCATGACGATTGTGACCAGCATGCGCCAATGCGACCGCAGTGCCTCTCTATAATCGCTGCATGTCCACCCCTGCACCCGCATCCATACACCGCCACTGGTGGACCTCGCCCTATTTGCTGCTGACGTTGACCAGCCTGTTCTGGTCGTTGAACTGGGTGATTGGCCGTGCGGTGGTGGGCAAGGTGCCGCCGGTGGCGCTGGCCTACTGGCGCTGGGTGCTGGCGGTGCTGTTCATGCTGCCGTTCGCCATCCCGCAGATACGTCGCGCCTGGCCGCAGATCTGGCGTCATCGTGGCGTGATCGCGCTGCTGGCGCTGGTCGGCACCGGTTTTCACAACCTGTTCTCCTACCTGGGTCTCAACTACACCACCGCAACCAACGGCGTGATGCTCAATTCCGCCATCCCGGTCATGATCATCGTGCTTGGTGTCGTGTTTTTCGGCCAGCGCGTTACACGGTTGCAACTGGCCGGTGTGGTGATTTCGCTGTTCGGCGTGCTGGCCATCCTGAGCAAGGGGCATCCGGAGACGCTGGCCGCGTTCCGTTTCAACGCCGGCGACCTGATCGTGCTGGGCTCGATGCTGCTGTGGGCGCTGTACACGCTGATGCTGAAATGGCGGCCGGAGGGCATCCCGCCGATCGCATTCCTGTGCGTATGCGGCATCGTCGGCGTGGCGGCCATGACACCGGTGTACGTCTGGGATGTCGCGACCGGGGCTGCGATCAGCTGGTCCTGGCCGGTGGTCGGCGCGCTGCTCTACGTCGGCTTGTTTCCCTCGTTCATCGGCTATATTTTCTGGAACAAGGGCGTCGAGCAAGTCGGGCCAAACGTGGCCGGACTGTTCGTTCACCTGATGCCGGTATTCGGCAGCGTGCTGTCGTGGCTGTTTCTCGACGAGCGGCTTTACTGGTTCCACTTTGCCGGCATGGCGCTGATCCTTGCCGGCATATTCCTGACCACACGTTCATCGCGCCAGCCGCTGTTGCCGGCCGGGGAGGAGTGAGATGCAGATCATTTTATGGCGGCATGCCGAAGCGGAAGACGATGCCCCCTCCGACCTGGTGCGCAAACTGACGCCGCGCGGCCAGAAACAGGCGGCAAAGGTTTCCTTCTGGCTCAAGTCCCAGCTTGGTGGTGACTTGCGCCACTGGCGCGTCATTGCCAGCCCGGCGGTGCGCGCCCAACAGACCGCCGCGGCGCTGGGGATGCCGTTCGAGACCGTGGAGTCGATTGCCCCGGATGCGCCAACTGACGCTGTCATCCAAGCAGCCGCTTGGCCGGATGGCAAGTCAAACGTGATTGTCGTCGGTCACCAGCCGACACTCGGCATGGTGGCCGCGCGGCTGATCAACGGCGTTGACGGCTACGTTGCGATCAAGAAAGGCGCGATGTGGTGGTTTGAAACCCGCCACCGCTATGGCCGCGAGCAGGTGGTGCTGAAGGCGATGATTTCGCCGGATGCGGCCAGCTGACGGCGAGGTTGCTCTCAGGCGTTGACGATATCGAGCTTCAAGCCGGCGCCCTTCCATTCGTCGATTTCCTGCCGCAGTTCGTATTCGGTCAGGCTGTGCGATTGCAGCCAGTCGGCCTTGACCGAGAGCCGGTATTCGCCGTTGACCCGCGCCAGCGAGAACAGTCGCGCGTCGACATTGCGCCGGCTGCGGCACAGCAGTACCGCGAGGCGCAGGCAAAGCACCTTGGCGGCGAAGGTGTCGTCGGCCGGCAGGTTGTGCGCCACCTTGGCCAGCCGCCCACGCTGGGCCACCACCAGCGCCGCCAGCGCCGCCTGCTCGCGCTTGGAAAACCCCGGCATGTCGGCATTGGCGAGGATATAGGCGGAGTGCTTGTGGAAATTGGCCTGGGCAATATCGATGCCGATTTCGTGCAGGCGCGCAGCCCAGGCCAGCTTTTGCCGGCGCTGGAACGCCAGTTCATTGTCGGCCGATTCATCGACCTGGGAAAAAAACAGCTGCGCCAGTTGCCGCACCCTTTGCGCCTGGGCGGCATCGACGTGATAGCGCTTCGCCGTCGCCTCGACGGTGGCGTCACGGATGTCTTCGTGATGGGTGCGGCCCAGCAGGTCGTAGAGCACGCCGTCGCGCAACGCGGTGTCGGCAACACTCATGTGCGCGATGTCGAGTTCCTCGAAAATGGTCAGCATGATCGCGAGCCCGCCCGGCAGCACCGGCACCCGGTCACCCTTTACACCGGGCAGGTTGACCGCGGTGAAGCCGGCGGCCTTGAGCGCCTTGTCGCGCAGCCACTCGAGTCCGGCACGGGATATGCCATCCGCGGTCTGGCCGTTTTCCTGCAGGATGATGCCGAGGGCCTTGGCGGTGCCGCTGGAGCCATACGCATCCTTCCAGCCTTCCTTGCGGAAACGGATCGCCATCTGCTCGATTTCCTTGCGTGCGGCCAGTTGCGCGTCCTTGAATGAGCGCTTGTCCATCGCGCCGCCGGGGAAATAACGTTCCGAATAGCTGACGCAGCCCATGTAGAGGCTGTCCACCACCTTGGCCTTCAGCCGGTGGCCGATGATGAACTCGGTCGAGCCGCCGCCGATATCCACCACCAGCCGGTCGTGTTGCGACGGCGGCAGGCTGTTCGCCACGCCGAGATAGATCAACCGCGCTTCCTCGCGGCCGGCGATGACCTCGATCGGGTAGCCGAGGATTGCCTCCGATTCGCGGATGAATGCGTCGGCATTCTTGGCCACCCGCAAGGCATTGGTGCCGACCACGCGCACCGCCTCGGCGGGCAGGCCGCGCAGGCGTTCGGCGAACAGCCGCAGGGCGTTGAATGCGCGCTCTGCGGTGGCGGCATTGATCTTTCGTTCCGGCGTCACCCCCGCGCCCAGCCGCACCGTCTCCTTGAGCGAATCGAGCGGATAAAGCTGGTCGTTGACGACGCGTGCAATCTGCAGGTGAAAGCTGTTCGAGCCGAGATCGACTGCCGCCAGTGTCTGTTGCGCCATTCAGGTGGTCCGGGTCATTTTTTGCAGTATGTCATATGGCCGGCGCGCTGGTTGCCGTCATAAAAATGTAATAGGCTGTCAGTATCGTGGCAAAGAAAACAACATCCCAGTCAAAGCGCCCGTCCAACATGGTCACCCGGCCGACCCCAGCCGCGAAAGCGCGCGAGCTGTTCCTCAATCGTGAAATACAGTTGCTGGCCTTCAACCGCCGCGTGCTTGCGCAGGCCGAAGACGCCAGCGTGCCGCTGCTCGAGCGGCTCAAGTTCCTGTCGATCCTGTCGTCCAATCTCGACGAGTTTTTCGAGATTCGCGTGGCCGGCCTGAAGGAGCAGCTGAAGCTGAACTCCACCGCCCGCGGCCCCGACGGACTGACGCCGCGCGAAACCTTCCGCAAGGTGGCCGAGGAAATGCACGCGCTGGTGACCCGTCAATATGCGCTGCTCAACGATGCCATGTTCCCGGCGCTGGCAGCCGAAGGCATACGCTTCCTGCGCCGCGCGCAGTGGACGCCGAAACAGCAGGCCTGGGTGAAAGAGTATTTCTTCCGCGAAATGATGCCGGTGCTGACGCCGATCGGCCTTGATCCGGCCCATCCGTTCCCGCGCGTGTTCAACAAGAGCCTCAATTTTGCCGTCGAGCTGACCGGTCGCGACGCCTTCGGCCGCAATTCGCAGCGCGCCATCGTGCAGGCGCCGCGGGTGCTGCCGCGCGTGATCAAGCTGCCGCCGGAAGTGGCGGAGGGCGACAACACGTTCATTTTTCTCACCTCCGTTCTGCACGCGCACGTCGGCGAACTGTTTGCCGGCATGAGCGTGCTGGGCTGTTACCAGTTCCGCGCCACACGCAACTCCGACCTGTTTGTCGATGAAGAGGAGGTGAAAAACCTGCGTCTGGCATTACAGGGCGAATTGCCGCAGCGGCACCTCGGTGATGCGGTGCGGCTTGAAGTGGCGGACAACTGTTCGGAGGAAATGGTCCAGTTCCTGATGGCGCAGTTCGACCTCGACGAGATCGACATTTATCGCGTCAACGGTCCGGTCAACCTGGTGCGCCTGATGAGCGTGCCCGACCAGGTGGCGCGGCCGGACCTGAAATACCCGCCGTTCGTGCCCGGTTTGCCGAAGCCGCTGGTCAAGGTGGCCAAGGGGCGCGACATTTTTGACGTGCTGAAAAAACAGGACATCCTGCTGCATCACCCGTTCGAGAGCTTCACGCCGGTGGTCGAATTCATCCAGCAGGCGGCGCGCGATCCGCAGGTGGTGGCGATCAAGCAGACGGTATACCGCACCGGCACCGATTCGATCATCATGGAAACGCTGATCGACGCGGCCAAGAACGGCAAGGAAGTCACGGTGGTGGTGGAACTGATGGCGCGCTTCGACGAAGAGGCCAACATGAATTGGGCCTCGCGCCTGGAGGACGTGGGTGCGCATGTCGTTTATGGCGTGGTCGGCCACAAGACTCACGCCAAGATGGCGCTGGTGGTGCGGCGTGAATTTGACGACCCTGAGGAAAAAAACGCGCGCGCCCGGTTGCGGCGCTATGTGCACCTGGGTACCGGCAATTACCATCCCCGTACCGCCCGGCTGTATACCGACTTTGGCATGATGACCGCCAACGAAGGCATTTGCGCGGACGTGAACGACATTTTTGTCCAGCTGACCGGGTTGGGCAAGGCGACCAAGCTGGCCCACGTTTGGCAGGCGCCGTTCACCCTGCACACCAGCATCCTGGCGGCAATCGACAACGAGATCCGCCTGGCCAAGGCTGGCAAGCGCGCCCACATCATCGCCAAGATGAACGCACTGCTGGAGCCGAAGTCGATCGAGGCGCTTTACGAGGCGTCGCGCGCCGGGGTGAAGATCGATCTGATCGTGCGCGGCGTCTGCGCGCTGCGGCCGGGCGTGCCGGGATTATCGGAGAACATCCGTGTGCGGTCGATTGTCGGCCGGTTTCTGGAACACACGCGGATTTTCTACTTCCGCAATGGCGGCAGCGGCCACGAGCGGGTGATGCTGTCCAGCGCCGACTGGATGGAGCGCAATTTCTTTCGCCGCATCGAGCTTTGTTTCCCGGTCAACGACCCGCGGCTGAAAAAGCGGGTGATCAGCGAAGGCCTGAAGCCTTACCTTGACGACAATGTGCAGGCCTGGGAAATGGACGCCGCCGGGGACTACCTGCGAAAACGCCCGGCCAAGGGCGCCAGGCTGCGCCGCAGTGCGCAGGAGGAATTGCTGGCGCTGCTGGCGGAAAAGCTCTGACGCCTGGACGTCGGGCCTACCAGAGCTTCCACCACGGCTGCTGCTTGTTCACACCGGTTGCCACCATGTTGTTCCTGGGGAAGTTCTTCAGCAGCACGCGCCGGGTGTCGTCAGCCAGTTCTTTCTTGCCCATCAGTTCATAGGCCTGCACCGTCACCACCAGCGCCTCTTCGTTGGCCGGCGCCTGGGGGTAGCGCTGCATCACGTTTTGCGCGCGGGTCACGGCGGCGAGGTAGGCGCCGCGGTTCAGGTAGTACTTGGCCACCGAGACGTCGTGCTTGGCCAGCGAATTGACCAGATAGGCCATCCGGCTGCGCGCGTCGTCGGCGTACTTGCTGTCCGGAAAGCGCACCACCAGGTCCTTGAACACCTCGAACGACTCGCGCAGCGCTTTCGGGTCGCGTTCCGACGCATCCAGATTGAGCAGTTCGCCGAACATGCCGAGGTCGGGCTTGAAGTAGGCCAGGCCCTTGATATAGAGCGCGTAGTCGACAAAGCGGTGATTGGGGTGCAGCTTGATGAACCGGTCCGCCGCCGACACCGCCTGGGCGGTTTCGTTGTCCTTGTAATAGGCATAGGCAATATCGAGCTGCGCCTGCTGGGCATAGCGGCCGAACGGGTAGCGTGCTTCCAGCGCTTCATAGGCCTTGACGGCGCCCGCATAGTTGCCGGAATCGAGTTCTTCTTTCGCGTAGCGATAGGATTGTTCGACCGTCCAGTTTTTCTGCTGGTCAAGGCGGTCGCCAAATGCGCCGCAGCCGGCAAGAAAGAGGGTGGCGGCGATAGCGGCCATTAGGGATCGTGTCATACTTTCAACATGCTGCCTGTAGAGATCGAAGAAGAAGATTATAGCCTAGGCGACCTGCAGTCCGCCGTTGCCGGCGACCGTAAACCCCTGATTTTGAAAGTCCCGCTTGCATTGGGAGGCAAGCGCTTGGACCAGGCACTGGCCGAATTGTTGCCGGATTTTTCGCGCAGCCGGCTGACGGCCATGATCAAGGCCGGCGATATCCGGCTGGACGGCGAGCTTGCCCAGCCGAAGTCCAAACTCCTGGGTGGCGAAACGGTGGCGGCGATTCTCTCGCCGCGAGCCGAGGAATCGGCATTCAAGCCGGAGCCGGTGCCGCTGGCGGTCATACACGAGGACGATGCGATCATCGTTCTCGACAAACCCGCCGGGCTGGTGGTTCATCCGGCAGCCGGAAATTGGAGCGGCACACTGCTGAACGGCCTGCTGTTCCGCAATCCGTCGGTTGCCAACCTGCCGCGTGCCGGTATCGTCCACCGGCTGGACAAGGACACGAGTGGCGTGATGGTGGCAGCCAAGACCGAGGCGGCACAGCTGGCGCTGGTGCGGCAATTGCAGGCCCGCAGCATGAAACGCGTCTACATCGCACTGGTTCGCGGCCGTCTCACCAAGGACGGCAAGGTCGAATCGTCGATCGGCCGCCATCCCTACCAGCGCACCCGCATGGCGGTGATGAAAGATCCGCAATCGGGAAAGCCGGCGGTCACCCACTACCGCGTGCTCGAACGCTATGCCTTTCATACCCTGGTCGAATGCCGGCTCGAAACCGGCCGCACCCACCAGATCCGCGTGCACATGCAATCGATCGGCTTTCCGCTCGAGGGCGACCTGGTCTACGGCCCGCCGATGACCGGCATCGATGCCGACGTGCGTGCGGTGATCCGTGATTTCGGCCGCCAGGCGTTGCACGCCAGGCGTTTGACGCTTGAACATCCGGTTTCGTCCGAGGAAATGACCTTTGAGGCGCCGGTTGCCGAGGACATGCGGGCGTTCATCGAATTTGCGGCGTGCCTGGGCTGATGCTGGCGGATGCCGATCTGCTGTTTCCCGATTGGCCGGCAGCATCACGCGTGCGGGCATTGTTCACCACCCGTCACGGTGGCGTCAGCCTCGGCCCGTATGCCAGCCTGAATCTCGGCCTTCATGTCGGCGACGATGCGGTCGCGGTGGCGGAAAATCGCCGCCGCGTGTCGCAACGCCTGCCCGCGCAGCCGTGCTGGCTCAATCAGGTACATGGCACCAACGTTGCGCGGATAGATGGCGCGACGGATTACCGCGAACTCGCGCCTGCCGATGCTGTGGTCACCGGCGCCGCGGGCATGCCGTGCGCGGTGATGGTGGCGGACTGCCTGCCGGTGCTGTTCTGCGATCACGCCGCATCCTGGGTTGGCGCGGCCCACGCCGGCTGGCGCGGGCTGGCGGAAGGCGTGCTGGAGCGAACCGTTGCGGCGTTGCCGGTTGCACCCCGACAAGTCATGGCCTGGCTCGGGCCGGCCATCGGGCCGGCGGCATTTGAGGTCGGCGAAGAGGTGTTTGAGCGCTTTTCGCAGCATGATCCGGCAGCCGCGGCCGCATTCGTGCCGCATCGGCCCGGCAAGTACCTGGCTGACATTTTCGAGCTTGCCCGCCAGCGGCTGCGCGCGGCCGGCATCGTGGATATTTTCGGTGGCGGGGAATGCACGGTATCAAACCCGGAGCGCTACTTTTCCTATCGCCGCGACCGCCATTGCGGCCGCATGGCGGCCATGGTCTGGCTCGAGGACTGAAACCGCCGTTGTTGCACGTGTTACAATAATGCAATCAAGTTGCATAAAAAACGTGTCCTGCCGCCTTCAGCCATCGCGCGCGATCCACTGGCCGGGGCACAACTTCGCGGATTGCCCATGACCCTGTTTTACATCGTGCTGGCCAGCCTGGCCGGCGGCCTGGTGTCTGCCTCGCTTGCGGCGCTGCTGGCGTGGCGCCTGGCGCCCAGGCTGATTCCGCTGTTTGTCAGTTTCGCGGTTGGCGCACTGTTGGGCGTGGTGTTTCTTGATCTGCTGCCGCATATCTTTGAACGCGGCGCCGACTCGCACGACACTGCCGCATGGATACTGGCCGGAATCCTGGCCTTTTTCGTGCTCGAGAAACTGGTTTTATGGCGCCACAACCACGACCACGCCGGCCAGGCCGAAGCCGCCATCGCCGGTCACGCCCATCTGCACGGCGACAATCACAGCCACCCGCACGGCCACGCACACGGCACCGTTTCGGTCGAACAATCGGGACGCGCCTCCAGCGCGTGGATGATCATTGTCGGCGACGCGTTTCACAACTTCACTGATGGTTTCGCCATCGCGGCGGCGTTCATGGCGGATACCCGGCTTGGCATTGTCACGGCGATTGCCATCGTTGCGCACGAACTGCCGCAGGAACTTGGCGATTTCCTGGTGCTGCTGCATTCCGGCTTCAGCAAGGCGCGCGCGCTGTTCTGGAACCTGGTGTCGAGCCTCGCCACCCTGATTGGTGCACTGATCGCCTATTTCGCCATCCAGAGCTTCGAACAATACACCCCTGTATTCCTGTGTTTTGCCGCTTCGAGCATGATCTATGTTGCAATTGCCGATCTTATTCCGGGCCTGCACAAGAAGACTTCGCTCAGCGATTCATTGCTTCAGGTCCTGCTGATCGGACTCGGTGTGGGCTCGATTGCCCTGTTCCGCCTGTTCATGTCCCACTGAAGCCTGCGCGGCGGTTGCGGCCGCGGCAGTTGCCGCCTTCGCGCGGCGACGACGGCGATGCGGCGTACCCATCAGCCACAGCAGCAGGGCACAGGGCGCCAGGCCGTAGAAGACAAAGGTCAGCACGCCGGCGACCGCGCTTTTCTCGGTGATGGCCATCATCAAGGTGATGAACAGCCAGGCAATTGCCACGATGTACATACGAATGCTGTCCGCTTCCGCTGGTTGGAAAGGGCGACCGCGTTGCCGCATAATTGATGCAGTCCAAATTGCCCAATCACCAGAGGTCAGCCGCTCATGTCGTCGCATAATACTGCATTCGATTTTCAGAAAGTCCTGTCCGGCATGCAGGAGTCCGGATCACGCTGGATCCAGGGCATGGGCGCGATACCGACGCCCGCCAACCTGCAGGAAGCCTGGCAGATGGTACTGAAGACGCTGCACAACGAGCCCGCCCAGATGGCAACGCTGCAGCAGCGTTTCGTCGAGGAGCAGCAGCGGTTGATGAAGGCGATGGCGCATGGCGGAGAAGCGGATGCCGAGCGTCTGGCAAGTCAGCAGGACAAGCGCTTCGCCGGGGACGCCTGGCAGGCATCGCCGCAGTTCCGCTACCTGGCCGAGTCCTATCTTGCGGCGTCGCGCCTGCTGCTTGAGAGCATTAACAACGTTTCGGTCGATGCCGAAGCGCGGCAGAAGCTGCGGTTTTTCGCCAAGCAGTATCTGGACGCGGTTTCCCCGTCGAATTTCCTGATGACCAATCCGGAAGCACTCAAGTCCGCCATTGAATCGAAGGGCGAGACCCTGCGCGCCGGCCTGGAGAACCTCAAGGAAGACATGGAAAAGGGACGGATCTCGATGACCGACGAGGCCGCTTTCAAGGTCGGCGAGAACATCGCCCTGTCGCCCGGCAGCGTGGTATTCGAGAACGAGATTTTTCAGCTGATCCAGTACGCGCCCGCCACCAGCCAGGTGCACTTGCGGCCGCTGTTGATGGTGCCGCCCTGCATCAACAAGTTCTACATACTCGACTTGCGGCCGGACAATTCGTACATCCGTTACGCGGTGGAGCAGGGCTTCACGGTGTTTGTCACCTCCTGGCGCAACGTGCAGGCCGAGCAGGGCAACCTTACCTGGGACGGCTATCTTGCCAATGGCGTGATCAAGGCAATTGATGTGGTGCGGCAGATCACCAATGTCGACAAGATCAACACGCTGGGATTCTGTGTCGGCGGAACCATGCTGGCGAGCGCGCTGGCGGTGTTGCGGCGGATGGGACACGATGTGGTTGAGAGCGTGACTTTCCTCACCACGTTCATCGACTTTTCCGATGTCGGCGAGGTGTCCGCCTACATCGACAACGCCTTCATCGAACGGCGCGAGCGCGAGGTGGGGCAGGGCGGCATCGTCAGCGGCTCCGACCTGGCCTTCGCGTTCACTTCCCTGCGCGCCAATGAACTGGTCTGGAACTACGTCGTCAACAATTACCTCAAGGGCAGCAAGCCGCCCGCGTTCGACCTGCTGTTCTGGAATTCAGACAGCACCAACCTGCCGGGACCGTGGTACTGCTATTACCTGCGCAACACCTATGTCGAGAACAACCTGATCAAGCCTGACCGGCTGACGATGTGCGGCGTACCGGTCGACTTGTCGTATGTCGACATGCCGGCATTCGTCTTCGCCGCCAAGGAAGATCACATCGTGCCGTGGCGCTCGGCTTACGCCGGTGCAACCTACCTGGGCGGCGATACCGAATTTGTGCTCGGCGCGTCCGGTCATATTGCCGGTGTCGTCAATCCCGCGCGTTCGAACAAGCGCAGCTACTGGGCCGGCGGCAACCTGGACCAGGACCATGGCCACTGGATCCAGCATGCCGGGGAGCGCGAAGGCAGCTGGTGGCCGCACTGGACCAGCTGGCTCAAGCAGTACAGCGGGCGGATGATCCCGGCGCGCAAGACGCTGGGCGGGAGCGGTTTCGCACCGATCGAGCCGGCACCGGGGCGATACGTAAAAGCCAAGGCCTGAGGCGCGGATTTACGCTGCACCGCAAGGTGCGCGTCGCGCGCGGTAGTGTTATTGTTGGCTGAATTGGCGACCGGTCACGGTTGCGGCATACAAAAAATCCAATCAGACGAGGAGTGAGCAGATGGCGCAGCGCATCGCGGTGGTAACGGGCGGCATGGGTGGACTGGGTGAGGCCATTTGCATGAAGCTGGCGAAGATGGGCATCAAGGTGGTGGTGACCTATTCGCCGTCCAACACCAAGGCCGAGGCCTGGCTCAAGGACATGGCGGCGCGGGACTACCACTTCAATGCCTATCCGGTGGATGTGGCCGATTACGATTCCTGCGCGGCGGCAGTCGAGCGGATCCAGAAGGAAGTAGGACCGGTCGACATCCTGATCAATAACGCCGGCATCACCCGCGACACCACGTTCAAGAAAATGACCAAGGTCGACTGGCAGGCGGTGGTCAGCACCAATCTCGACAGCGTATTCAACATGTGCAAGCCGGTGGTGGACGGGATGGTTGAGCGCGGCTGGGGCCGTGTCATCAACGTCTCGTCGGTCAACGGCCAGAAGGGCGCATTTGGCCAGACCAACTATTCGGCCGCCAAGGCCGGCATGCATGGTTTTACCAAGGCGCTGGCGCTGGAAGTGGCAAAGAAAGGCGTGACCGTCAACACCATTTCGCCCGGCTATATCGGTACCGCCATGGTGACGGCGATTCCGGAGGATGTGCTGAATTCAAAAATTCTTCCGCAGATCCCGGTCGGGCGTCTCGGCAAGCCGGAAGAAGTGGCGGGGCTGTGTGCCTACCTGGCCTCAGACGAGGCGGCGTTTCTCACCGGGGCGAATATCGCCATCAACGGTGGCCAGCACATGTTCTGATGATGTGTTCGCCGGGAATGGAAAAGGGCGCCGTCGGCGCCCTTTTTGCATTGAGAGCCGGCGGGCTTCAGGCGTACATATGCAGCCCGCCATTCACCGAAAGATTGGTACCGGTGATATAGCTCGATTCCTCAGAGGCCAGGAAGGCAATGGCATTGGCAATATCGTCCGGCAGCCCCATCCGGCCGGCCGGGATGCTGGCGATGATTTCTTCGAGAATATCATCGCGTATTGCGCGCGTCATGTCGGTGTCGATGTAACCCGGGGAGACGGCGTTGACCGTCACGCCTTTGCGAATGACCTCGTAGGCAAGCGACTTGGTGAATCCCAGTACGCCCGCCTTGGCCGCGGAGTAGTTGGTCTGGCCGAACTGGCCCTTGACGCCGTTGACCGACGAAATATTGATGATGCGGCCCCAGCCTTGCGTGATCATGCCTTCGATAACATGCTTGCTGGTGTTGAACACGCTGGTCAGGTTGGTGGAGAGCACTGCGTGCCAGTTTTCCGGCGTCATATTGCGCAGCGTGGCATCGCGCGTGATGCCCGCGCAATTTACCAGCACGCTGACTGCGCCATGTTCAGCCTCGATCACGCGGATCAACTCACCGGTCGCCTGGTAGTCGGTCACATCCCCAAACGCGACGGCACTATGGTTGCCGTTGAAACCGGCCGCCGCCATCTCGTCCTGCCAGCGTATTTCAGATCCCGGCACCACATAATTGGCGATGACAAAATAGCCTTTTGCGGCCAGCGTCTTGCATATGCCGGTGCCGATGCCGCCCACGCCGCCGGTGATGAGTGCAATTTTCTTTGCTGTCATGATGTCTTTCACTTTCTTGCCGTTACGGCTGTTGTCGTCCCGGGTATGCAATTGGCGGCAAGCCGGAACAACTGATGCAGGTGGTAGGGGCGGCGCGGCACCGCTTGCACCCTTGCTGCCAACCGCCTGCAATCACCGCGCTGGCGATAAAAAAACCCCGGAGGTTTTAGTTCCGGGGTTGAAGCCTAATCATGGGATTAGGAGGAGGAGGCTTGCAAAAACGATTACTTGCGCTTGCTGGCGCCGGTTGCCTTGGTGGCGGTGTCGGTGGCGGTCTTGAACGCCGTGTCAGCAAAGGTGGAAACCTGCTTGGAAGCCTTGGACATGGTGTCCATCGCGGCGGTCGAGGCAGCCATGCTGGATTTCAGCGCAGCGAAGGCGACATCGGTGCCAGCCGGTGCATTCTTGGCGGCCTTGTCGATGCCTTCAACCACGGTTTTCTGGAAAGCAGCGACGCGCTCTTCGAGCAGCGAAGCGTATTGGGCTTGAGCGGCCGAGCTGATGTCATACAGGTTCTTCGAATAGCCCATGAAGAACTCGAGACCGGTTTCAGCGGCTTTGGTGCGCAGGCCGTTCAGTTCTTGCGCATCCTTGACGGCGGTGGCAGCCTTGGCGCTCTTGGCGGACTCGTCGAGGCTGACTTTGGCGGCTTCGAGGTTCAGCGCGAACATGCGCTCGGCGCTGTCGAAAGAGACTTTGGCAAACTTGGTGGCGACATCCACAGCGGACTTCGAGAACTCGCCGAATTGTTCGGTACCAACATTGAGGTTAGACATGGTCTTACTCCTAGTGAAATGGATTTCAGGGGGAAATAGCGCCACATCTGAACTGCTGACTGCTGCTTAAATGTTGCGCTGCACAATTCGTATATTATGGCGGAAAACAACCAAAGTCAAGCATTTATTGTGCAGCGCACCATTTGCCGTTTCCGGCGCTGCAACAATTAAAAAATGCTAAGATAATCAAGCAACTAATCGCAGTCCCCGGTAAACTCCCGTGCGTCGCCACACGCTTTCTGCAGGTGGAATTATCGTAGCGCAACATTGCAGGGTCATGACGAGCGGCTGAAATTTCCCGAGCGATACCCGCAATCACTGAAAAGGACATTCCCGTGCCGCGAATCATCAAAAAATATCCGAATCGCCGTCTCTACGACACCGAGACCAGTGCCTATATCACGCTGGCTGACGTGAAACAGTTCGTGCTCGATAACCAGTTATTTGAAGTCCAGGATGCGCGTACCAGCGAGAACCTGACCCGCAGCATCCTGTTGCAGATCATTCTTGAAGAGGAAAGTGGCGGCGTGCCGATGTTCTCCGCCGACATGCTTGCCAACATCATTCGCTACTACGGCCACTCGATGCAGGGCCTGATGGGCAGCTACCTCGAGCGCAGCATCGGCGCATTTCATGAGGCACAGCGCAAGTTCCAGGAGCAGACCCAGTCGCTGTACGGCAACATCGGCGGCGGACTGGCGCCCAATCTGGGCAATCTTGGCAAGGCGATGCCCGGGTTCGACGCCGAGGCATGGGGCAAATTGATGCAGGGTGCCACCGGTGGCGTGGTGCCGAACATGATGGGCGACTACCTCGAGAAAAGCGCCTCGAACGTAATCGGCATGCAGGAAGAGTTGCGCAAGAAGGCGATGCAGATGTTCTCGACCTTTCCCTACAACCCGATGGCCGCGGCCAACACCGGCGAGGCGGCGGCCGAACCGGCTGAACCGAAAGCGGCAGCCAAGGCGAAGCCGAAGTCGAAGGCCAGAAAACCTGCAAGCAAAGGCTGACGCACGGGCATGAAGGTAACCGGCAACGCAAAACCAGCGGGCGGCAGTCCGATCAGGATCAGCAAACGCAAGTCCGTGCCGCCGAAGGTCGGCTTTGTTTCACTGGGTTGCCCGAAGGCATTGGTCGATTCCGAGCAGATCATCACCCAGCTGCGCGCGGAGGGCTATGACATCGCGGCCAGTTACGCCGGCGCTGACCTGGTGGTGGTCAACACCTGTGGCTTTATCGATTCCGCGGTCGAGGAATCGCTCGATGCGATTGGCGAGGCGCTGGCGGAAAACGGCAGAGTCATCGTCACCGGCTGCCTGGGCGCCAGGGCTGGCGACGGCGGTGGAAACCTGATTCGCCAGATTCATCCCAAGGTGCTGGCGGTTACCGGCCCGCATGCCAAAGATGAAGTGATGCAGCACGTGCATGCGCACCTGCCGCAGCCGCATGATCCGTTCATCGACCTCGTTCCCGCGGCCGGCATCAAGCTGACGCCGAAGCATTATGCCTACCTGAAGATTTCCGAAGGTTGCAACCATCGCTGCACCTTCTGCATCATTCCGTCGATGCGCGGCGACCTGGTCAGCCGTCCGGTCGGCAGCGTGATGCAGGAGGCCGAAAATCTGGTGAAGTCCGGCGTCAAGGAACTGCTGGTCATTTCCCAGGACACCAGCGCCTACGGTGTCGACGTCAAGTACCGCACCGGTTTCTGGAACGGGCGTCCGCTGAAGACGCGCATGACTGAGCTTTGCTCGGCGCTTGGCGAACTCGGCGTCTGGGTAAGGCTGCACTACGTCTATCCCTATCCGCATGTTGATGAAGTGATCCCGCTGATGGCCGAGGGCCGGATCCCGCCGTACCCCGCCATCCCGTTACAGCATGCCAACCCGCGGATGCTGAACTGGATGAGGCGACCTGCCGCCGCCGAAAAGACGCTTGAGCGCATCCAGGCGTGGCGCAAGGCCTGTCCGGACCTGACCATCCGCTCCACGTTCATTGCCGGTTTCCCAGGCGAAACCGAGGCCGAGTTCCAGGAGTTGCTGGATTTCCTCACCGAGGCGCAACTCGATCGTGTTGGCTGTTTCGCCTATTCACCGGTGGAGGGCGCCAGGGCCAATGAGCTGCCGGATGCCGTGCCGGCCGAATTGCGTGACGAACGCCAGGCGCGATTCATGGCCCACCAGGAGCGGATCAGCGAGCATCGCTTGCAGGCCAGGGTGGGGCGCGAAATCGATGTGCTGGTCGACCGGCTGGCAGAAAATGACAAGTCGGAGCGGATCGCGGTCGGCCGTTCCAGTGCCGATGCGCCGGAAATCGATGGTCTGGTCTATGTCACCGGTGTCCGCAAGGGACTGCAGCCGGGCGAGCTGCTGCGCGCCCGGGTTACAGCGGCGCAGGCCCATGATCTGGTGGCGGTCGCCATTCCATAGGCCGCGTTCGGTTCGTGCCCAACGCCGCCCGCGGCGTGACCAGCCGGTGGGTTATGATGGGATGACGGGCGCAGCCGGCGTGTGGCTGCCGCGGGGTACGCCCTCGGCAGGGCAATGTTGCCCGATCAAGGCCGGTTGCGTGCGCCATGCCAGCGACGTCCCCGTTGCAAAGGTACGGCGCCGTTTGTTGTCCGAATGATGAAAACAACAACCCCTGACACCCTTTCCCGGACCGCCAGCACCAAAACGGTTGCGGAGGTCTGCGCGCTTTTGCAGTCCGCGACCGCGGGCCTGGCGGGAGCGGAAGCGACCCAACGTCTGGTCCGATACGGACCGAACGAACTGGTTGCCAAAGTACCGATTTCGCCGTGGGCAATTTTGTTTGAGCAGTTCCGCAACGCGCTGATCATCATCTTGCTGGTGGCGACGGCTCTGTCGGCGGTACTCGGCCATGCGGTTGAAGCGGTGGCGATCACCTTTATCGTGCTGTTTGCGGTGCTGCTGGGGTTTGTCCAGGAGTACCGTGCCGAACGCGCCATCGAGGCCTTGCGCGACATGGCCGCGCCGACCGCGACGGTACTGCGCGACGGCGAGGAATCCGAAGTGCCGGCACGCGAGCTGGTGCCCGGCGACGTGATCCTGCTGAGTGCGGGCGACCGGATCCCCGGCGATGCCCGCCTGATCGAGGCGGTGAACCTGCAAATCCAGGAGGCGGCACTGACCGGCGAATCGCTGGCGGTGGAGAAACACACGGCAGCGATTGCAGGTGACGATCTGGCGCTGGGCGATCGGCGCAACATGGTCTATGCCGGCACCTCGGCCAGTTATGGCCGCGGTCGCGCCGTGGTCGTCGCCACCGGCATGAAAACCGAGTTCGGCAAGATTGCCCGGCTGCTGCAGACCGTCAAGACCGGCAAGACGCCGCTGCAGCAGAATCTGGACAAGATGGGATTCATGCTGGCGCGGGCAGCGCTGGTGATCGTCGCGATCATCGTTGCGGCAGGCTTGTTCCGTGGCCAGCCGTTCATCGAAATCCTGGTGTTCGGCATCGCCCTTGCGGTGGCGGTGGTGCCGGAAGCGCTGCCCGCGGTGGTCACCATCTCGCTGGCGACAGGCGTGCAACGGCTGGTCCGGCGCCACGCACTGGTGCGCCACCTGCCGGCGGTCGAGACCCTGGGCAGCATTTCGGTCATCTGCTCCGACAAGACCGGTACGCTGACCCGTGACGAAATGACCGCGCGCCGGTTTTTCGTCGCCGGCGAATTGCTGGAAGTTTCCGGCACCGGTTACCAGCCCGACGGCGAATTCTTCCGTGACGGCGTGCGCATTGATCCGCCTGAACCGCTGCGTCTCCTGCTGCAGGCCGCCGCGCTGGTCTGCGACGCGCATGTGGTCCATGACCAGCCCGCCGGCCGCTGGCTGGTAAAGGGCGACCCGACCGAGGGTGCGCTGGTGGTGGCGGCTGACAAGGCTGGCCTGCGCAAGGCGCAACTCGACCAATTGTTCCCGCGCGTGAGCGAGATCCCGTTCACGTCCGAATCCAAACGCATGACCACCCTGCACACGGTCAATGGCCGCGTGCTGGCCTATGCGAAGGGTGCACCGGAAGTGATCCTCGCCTCCTGCCAGCGGCAAGCGGGGTCGGCGGGCGAAACGGCGCTTGATGCAGCCGCCCGTCAGCTGATACTTGACCGTGTGCAGCAATTGGCGGGCGAGGGCCTGCGGGTTCTGGCCGTGGCGTCGAGGGCGGATGCCACGCCGGAGAATGCCGAACACGGCATGACCCTGCTTGGCCTGGTCGGCATGATCGATCCGCCGCGCGCCGAGGCGAAGGCGGCGATACAGACCTGTGAGCTGGCCGGTATCCGGGTGGTGATGATCACCGGCGACCATCCGGTGACGGCGCAGGCCATCGCCGCGGAGCTCGGCATTCTGCGGGATGGACGGGTCATCACCGGCGCCGAACTGGAAGCAATGAGCGATGCGGCGCTGGCGCACGAAGTGGAACAGATCAACGTCTATGCGCGGGTGTCCCCGACCCACAAGCTGCGGGTGGTGACGGCGCTGCAAAAGCACGGACACGTGGTGGCCATGACCGGCGACGGCGTCAACGATGCGCCGGCACTGAAGAAAGCCAACATCGGCATCGCGATGGGCGTGACCGGCACCGACGTTGCCAAGGAAGCGGCGGCGGTCACCCTCACCGACGACAACTTTGCCTCGATCGTCGCCGCGGTGGAGGAGGGCCGCGGCATTTTCGAGAACATCAAGAAATACCTGACCTTCCTGCTGTCTTCCAATATCGGCGAAATCGGTCTGATGGCGGCTGCCACGCTGATGGGCCTGCCGTTGCCGCTGACGGCGGTGCAGATTCTCTATGTCAATCTCGCCACCGACGGCTTGCCGGCACTGGCGCTGTCGGTCGACCCGGCCGAACGCGGACTGATGCGTCGCAAGCCGCGCGATCCCGCCACCGGCATATTCACCCGTCCGGTGATCATGATGATGATGATCGGCGGCGTCTGGTCGATGCTGGTCAACGTGGCGATGTTCAGCTCGCAGCTGAACGCGGGCCGCAGCCTGTCCGAGGCCATGGCCATGACGTTCGCAACCCTGGTCCTGATCCAGTTTTTCAATGCCTACAATTTCCGTTCAGACCGGGTGTCGCTGCTGCATCGGCCATTTGCCAACCACTGGTTGAACCGCGCGATTCTGTGGGAAATCGGCCTGCTGCTGGCGGTCATTTACGTACCGGTGCTGCATCAGCCTTTTGGTACGTTCAGCCTGTCGTGGCAGGACTGGGTCACCGTGGTCGGCTTTGCGATCACCATCGTGCCGGCAATGGAAACGGCCAAGTGGATGGCGCGACGCGGCTGGTTGGGAAGCATGGGCTAGGCCTGCGAGGCAAAGAACGCCATCTGGCGCGCCGTTTGAGCCTGTTTTGGCCTGCAGGCCGCGCCGGTGCTGGAGTCTGTACTGGCGGGTTGGGTAGCGGGGGTGCGCAGCAGGCGAAAAAAAGCCCGCTCGCGCGGGCTTTTCCGGCCATCCTGCCGGGCTTACTGGCGCGTCAGCTTGTTGTTGACGATCTTGATCTTGTCGCCGACCCGGTAGGCGGTCTCGGCGTTATAGGTAAACGTCCGCGATTCGCCCGTTTCCATTTTCACGATCACCTGGAACTGGGTCTTGGACTTGGCGTTCTTCTCGACCTGATGCCCGGCATAGGCGCCACCGGCCGCACCGGCTACGGTTGCCACGTCCTTGCCGCGTCCACCGCCGACCTGGTGACCCAGCACCCCGCCCAGCACACCGCCCGCCACGGCGCCGAGGCCGGTGCCTTCGCCCTTGATCTGCACCGTCTTCATGTCGGTCACGGTGCCGCAGTTGTCGCATTTTGCCTGTGCCGGTGCGGCAAACAGCGCAATCGCCAGCGCGTACATGGCGGAAGTGATGATGACGGATAATTGGCAGCGGTTCAGTTTCATGTTTGTTCCCTTTCGTCCCGGTTTACCGAGTGATCATCATAGCATCTGAAAAATGGCGGACTGGCGCCAGGTGAGAGCACGGTTAACGCTTCAGAGGCGGGTTCCGTTTACCGCCCGGTCAGCGCTCGATGTCGCTGGCCCGCAACTGCGGGAACAGGATGACGTCGCGGATCGACGGGCTGTCGGTCAGCAACATCACCAGCCGGTCGATGCCGATACCCTCGCCCGCGGTGGGCGGCAAGCCGTATTCAAGCGCGCGCACATAGTCCGCGTCGTAGTGCATCGCCTCGGCGTCGCCGGCGTCCTTTTGCCGCACCTGATCCATGAATCGTTCGGCCTGGTCCTCCGGGTCGTTGAGCTCGGAGAAGCCGTTGGCGATTTCGCGTCCGGCAATGAACAGCTCGAAGCGGTCGCAGATCGCCGGATTGGCGTCGTTGCGTCGCGACAGGGGCGAGGTTTCGGCCGGGTAGGCGATGAGGAAGGTCGGCTGGATCAGCTTCGATTCAGCCACCGCCTCGAACAGCTTCAGCTGCAGCGTGCCGATGGTGTCGGTTTCCCTGGCCGCTTCGCCGTTGGCGCGAATGTGCCGGATCAGGGTCGGCGCGTCATTGAAATCGATGCCGGCCAGGTCGGGCGCGTATTTCCTCACCGCCTCGACCATGGTGAGGCGATCGAACGGCTTGCCGAAATCGATCTCCATGCCCTGATAATTCACCAGCGTCTTGCCCAGCACCCGGGTGGCGATGTCGCGGAACATGTCCTCGGTAAACTGCATCAGGTGTTCGTAATCGCGCCAGGCGATGTAGAACTCCATCATGGTGAACTCGGGGTTGTGGCGAACCGAGATGCCTTCATTGCGGAAGTTGCGGTTGATCTCGAACACCCGCTCGAATCCGCCGACCACCAGGCGCTTCAGGTAGAGTTCCGGCGCAATCCGCAGGTACAGCTCCATATCCAGCGCGTTGTGGTGGGTCTTGAACGGCCGTGCCGCCGCGCCGCCGGGGATGGGATGCATCATCGGCGTCTCGACTTCAAGGTAGCCGGCTGCGACCATGAAGTCGCGCATGGCCTGGACGATCTTCGAGCGCACCACAAACGTTTCGCGGACTTCGGGACTCATGATCAGATCGACATAGCGCATGCGGTAGCGCTGCTCGGTATCGGTCAGGCCGTGAAATTTCTCCGGCAACGGGCGAATTGATTTGGTGATGAGGCGGATGGCCGTGACATGGATCGACAATTCGCCGGTCTTGGTCCGGAACAAATAGCCCTCGGCGCCGACGATATCGCCGATGTCGTAGCGTTTGAACGCATCCATGGCGGCTTCGCCGATTTCGTTCAGCGTCACGTACAGCTGGATGCGGCCGGAGGCGTCCTGGATGGTGGCGAATGCCGCCTTGCCCATCAGGCGCTTGAGCATGATGCGCCCGGCGACCTTGACGTCGATGTGGGTGCCGGCCTCGAAATCCTCTTTCGATTTGCCGCCGTGCGCCGCGTGCAGGTCGGCGGCAACGTGGCCGGGCCGGTAGTCGTTGGTGAACGCGATGCCGTTCGGGCTGGAGGCGCGCAGGGCCTTCAGTTTCTCGCGGCGCTCGGCGATGACATGATTTTCGTCTGCGGGCTCGGCCGGCAGAACCGGTGGATTGCTGTCTTTGTCGGACATGGTATTCAGTCGGAGTGTGGGATGGGTTGGATCTATGCGGTCTTGATGCTGATCAGGCCGATGCCGGCGAGGCACAGCGCCACGCCGCCGATTTTGGCGATCGAAATCATCTCGCCGAAAAACAGCGCGCCGATAGCCAGTGTGGAAATGGCAACGACGGCGGCGGTGGTGACGAACGCGGTGGAGAGCTCGCCACCTGCCCGGTACGCCAGCAGGAAGCCGATTTCAATCAATACGATACTGAGGGCAACACCCGCCACGGCCCAGTTGAGTTTGCCCATCTCGGCGGCCAGCGTGTCGGCTACCGGGAACAGCCAGAACAGGGGCAGGGTCGCCAGTGCGGCAACGAAGTAGAAAATCAGCAGTGAGACAATCGGGTGCGCGCCTGGCGCGACACTCTTTTGCATGACGTGATACAGCACCTGCCCGGCAACGGCGATGACCAGCGCCAAGAGCAGCCCCACTTTCATCACACCCCCTGTTTCAGGCTGGCCGCGATGAATTCATCAAGATGGCCGTCAAGCACTTTCTGCGTATTGCCGGTCTCGTAGTTGGTTCGCAGGTCCTTGATGCGCGACTGGTCCAGCACGTACGAGCGGATCTGGTGGCCCCAGCCGATGTCGGTCTTGGAATCCTCGAGTTTCTGCTGGTCGCTCTGGCGCTTGCGCAATTCCAGTTCGTACAGCTTGGCTTTCAGCATCGACATGGCTTCGGCGCGATTGCGGTGCTGCGAGCGGTCGTTCTGGCACTGCACCACCACGCCGGTCGGGGCGTGCGTGATGCGCACGGCGGAGTCGGTCTTGTTGATGTGCTGCCCGCCCGCTCCGGAGGCGCGGTAGGTGTCGATGCGCAGGTCAGCCGGGTTGATCTCGATTTCGATCGAGTCATCGACTTCCGGGTAGACGAACACACTGGCAAAAGAAGTATGGCGACCGCCCGATGAATCGAACGGCGACTTGCGCACCAACCGGTGTACGCCGACTTCGGTGCGCAGGTAGCCGTACGCATACTCGCCGATGACCTTGATCGAGCACGACTTGATCCCTGCCACATCGCCGGCCGACTCTTCCAGCAGTTCGGTTTTGAAGCCCTTGCGCTCGCAATAGCGCAGGTATTGGCGCATCAACATCTGCGCCCAGTCCTGCGCCTCGGTGCCACCGGCGCCCGACTGGATGTCGATAAAGCAGTTGTTCGGGTCCATCGGATTGGCGAACATGCGCCGGAACTCGAGGTCGAGGACCTTCGCTTCCAGCGCCTTGGCGTCGGCATCGACTGCCAGCATGGTGTCGTCGTCGCCCTCGCTCCGGGCCATCTCGAAGAGTTCGCGCAGGTCCTTGAATCCGGAGGTCAGGGAGTTCAGCGTGCCGACCACCTCATCGAGCATTTTCTTTTCGCGGCCCAGCTCCTGGGCGCGCTTGGCATCATTCCAGACCGTCGGGTCCTCATTCAGCCGGTTGACTTCCTCGAGTCGTTCCGCCTTGGCGGCAAAGTCAAAGATACCTCCGCAACTCGACCGTGCGATTGGTCAAGTCGGTGAGGGAATGGGAGATGGCGTTGAGCTGATCGGCTTCCATGGTGCTTTTCGAGGTGATTTCAACCTGCAATTATACGCGACCGCACCGTCCGGTTGCGGTCCACTGCTACCGTTGCCGGCGAATTCAGGCGACGTGATCGAGGATCAGCTGGAGCGTGCGATTGCCGCGAAATTCGTTGATCGATGGCCGGAACACCGCGTCGATGCTGCCGGGCAGCAAATCGGGTGAGCCGAAACGCATCGCTTCAAAGCTGTTGTTACCAATTGCCAGCTTCAACTTCAGGTGTTTTTCCCCGACCACCCGCTGTTCGACCACACGAAAGCTGCCAACGAATGCCGGCGCGACGAATCCCTGTCCCCAGACCTGCGCGTCGATCGCGTTGACGAATTCGAAGTCGAGCTCGCCACCCTCAAGCGTACCGTCGGTCTCGATCCGCTCGGCCAGGTCGGCCGATGACAGCGTGCGGCGGGCGACGGCGTCGAAGGCGGCGGCGAAATCGCCCATCGCGGCTTCGGCGATGGTCAGCCCGGCGGCCATGGCATGGCCGCCAAATTTGCTGATCAGCGCGGGATCGCGCTTGGTCACCAGGTCCAGCGCATCACGCAGGTGGAAGCCGCCGATCGAGCGGCCCGAGCCCTTGAGGTTGCCGGCGCCATCGCGGGCGAACGCGATCACCGGCCGGTGGGTTTTTTCGCGGATGCGCGAGGCCAGGATGCCGACCACGCCCTGATGCCAGCCGGGGTCGAACAGTGCCAGCGCGTAGCGGCTGCCAATGTCGATGGTTTCCAGCGTGGCCAGCGCATCGACCTGCATCTCCGCCTCGATGCTGCGGCGCTGGCGGTTCAGCTGGTCGAGCCGTCCGGCCAATTCCAGCGCGGTGCGATCGTCATCGGCCAGCAGGCATTCGATGCCGAGCGACATGTCCTCCAGGCGGCCGGCGGCGTTGAGGCGCGGGCCGACGACAAAACCGAGGTCGTAAGCCGATGCGCGCGACGGATCGCGACCCGCCACCTGCATCAGCGCGCGGATGCCAGGTGTGACCCGGCCGGCACGGATGCGCTGCAGGCCCTGCTGCACCAGAATCCGGTTGTTGTGGTCGAGCCGCACCACATCGGCGACCGTTCCCAGTGCCACCAGGTCGAGCAGGTCGGCAAGGTTGGGTTCGGGCCGGGTGGCGAAATGCCCGCGATCGCGCAGCTCGGCGCGCAGCGCCAGCATGGTGTAGAAAATCACCCCGACACCGGCCAGGTGCTTGCTGCCGAACGTGTCGCCGGCCTGGTTGGGATTGACGATCACCGAGGCATCCGGCAAGGTCTGGCCGGGCAGGTGGTGGTCGGTGACCAGTACTTCGATCCCGCGCCGGTTGGCTTCGGCGACGCCTTCCACGCTGGCGATGCCGTTATCGACGGTGATGATCAGGTGCGGCTCACGCTGCGCCGCCAGCGCGACGATTTCGGGTGTGAGCCCGTAGCCGTATTCGAACCGGTTCGGCACGATGAACTCGACCCGGGCACCCATTGCCGACAGCGCGCGCATGCCCAGCGCGCAGGCAGTCGCGCCATCGGCGTCGTAATCGGCGACGATCAGCAGTCGCCTGCCGGCCTGGGTGGCATCGGCCAGCAGGGTGGCGGCTTCACCGATCCGGGCCAGCTGCGGCGGCGGCAGCAGCGCGCTGAAGGCGTGGTTGAGGTCCGCAGCGTCGCGCACGCCGCGTGCCGCGTAGAGCCGTGCCATGCGCGCATCGACACCCGCGCCGATCAGCGTTTCGTAGGCAGCGGGGTCACGTTCGCGGGTGATGATTTCAGGCATCGGCAGCTTGCTGCAGACTGGTCCAGTTGCGGGACGGGCGCCGCCAGCGTCGCCACCAGCCTGCCGGGCCTTGAAGCCGGCGCGCATCCAGCGCAACCACCAGGCTGTCGGCCTGGCGCGGCAAAGCAAGGTTCAGGGTCCGAACCCGGCCGCCGCGCAGCGCGTCCCGCAGCGGCATGAACACGTCGCGTTCCAGTTGAAGCAATGCGCCGGTCCAGGCCTCGACGTCATTGCGGATGAACGCCACCTGCAGCGCGTCGATTCCCCACGCGGCGCATGGAATGTCGGCGGCAATGTCGGCAAAGGCCATTGCCGGCCGCAGCACCGCTTCCCCGGCCTGCCACCCGGCGAGACCGGCCAGCAACGGATCGCGGCCGAATACCGCCTGGTAGCCATGTTGCCGGCGCGTTGGCGCGTCGCCTTCGCCCCAGAACCAGACGCCGTTGACCGCCTGCTGACCGATCTCCTCACGGCGCGCATTGACCGGGTGCGAATGCAGCAGCATCTGCACTTCGTTCTGCACCGCTTGCCAGGACAGGCTGCCGCGCGATTGCGGCAGGTGGTCGAACAACCGTCCACGCCGCGCATCGCGCAACGGCACCGTCGCCGGCATCCGGTCGCGATCGGCCCGCACATACCAGCGCTCGGCAGCCGGCGCGTCAAACTGCAATCCCTGCGCGGCAAAATTGCGGTTCAGATCGGCAACCAGTGCCGCCGATTCGGCCAGCGATATTTCCTGCGCGGTCAGCGGATAGAGCGCCACGGAATCGAGGTCGACGCGCAAGTGCACCGGTTGCGCGAACATCCAGCCGCGATCGCCACCTTCAAGGCCTTCGCCCCGGGCCGACACGGCTGCCAGCGATACGTTGGCTGGCGCACCGAATGCATCCAGCAGTGGACGCGGCCAGGCGCCGGTGGTGGTGACCTCACCCTGCGCAAGCAGCCAGTCAAGCGCCGGCAACGCGGGAGCCGGATAACCGGCAAGCCATTCGCGTGGAACCAGCAGATCGGGCAGGAATAGGTCAAGTTTCAAGGGGAGGGCAGTACAGGAATGAAGCACAGGCAAACCGGCCAGGCCGTCGCGTGAACCGGCTGATGTCGCCGGAGTCGATGCAAATCTAGTTTATCATCGGCCCCATCGTGCTGCCCTCGGGCGCAATCCTGCCAAAGCCCCCCTTGCAACCGTTTCCGCTCTTCATCGGCCTGCGCTACACCCGCGCCAAGCGCCAGAATCATTTCATCTCCTTCATCTCCATGGTGTCGATGGCCGGCATCGCGCTCGGCATCGCGGCGCTGATCACCGTGATGTCGGTGATGAACGGTTTCCAGAAAGAAGTGCGGGCGCGGATTCTCGGCGTGTCGGCGCACATCCAGGTCATGGGCCACGAGGACGGACCGGTCAAGGGCCTGGCGGACTGGACCGCGCTGCTGGCGCAACTGGGCAAGTATCCAGGCGTGGTGGGCGCCGCACCGTTCGTCAACGGCCAGGGCCTGCTGGTCTATGCCTCGAACGTGCGCGGGGTGATGGTGCGCGGCATCCTGCCGGACCAGGAAAACGTGGTGGCGGACCTCGGCCGCGACGTCAAGGCGGGCGACATCCAATCCCTCAAGCCGGGTGAATACAACATCATCCTCGGCGGTGCGCTGGCACGGGCACTGGGCGTGTCCATGGGTGGCAAGCTGCAACTGATCTCGCCGCAGGCAAATTTCACCCCGGCCGGCATGACGCCGCGGGTACGCACCTTCACCGTATCGGGCATCTTCAGTTCCGGCCATTTCGAATACGATGCCAATCTCGCGCTGATCCACATGAAGGATGGCCAGGTGCTGTACCAGCTGGGCGACAATGTCAGCGGCATCCGTCTCAAGCTGGCCGAGACCGACCGAGCGCCCGAGGTGGCGGCGCAGATCGCCGGCGAGATCCGGATCGACGGCTACGTCACCGACTGGACGCGGCAGAATGCGACCTACTTCCGCGCGGTGCAGATCGAGAAGCGGATGATGTTCATCATCCTCACCCTGATCATCGCCGTGGCTGCCTTCAACCTCGTCTCGACGCTGGTGATGGTGGTCACCGACAAGCACCCGGACATTGCCATCCTGCGCACGCTGGGCGCATCACCCGGCACCATCATGAAGATCTTCATGGTGCAGGGCGCGGTGGTCGGGGTGGCCGGCACGCTGATCGGCGTCGGCGCCGGCGTGCTGATGGCGCTCAACATCGACGTCGTGGTGCCGCTGATCGAACGCGTCGCCGGCTTCAAGGTGCTGAGTCCGGATGTGTATTTCCTGTCCGACCTGCCGTCCGACCTGAAATGGAACGACGTCTGGACGACCGCCGCGATTTCGCTGCTGCTGGCGCTGGCGGCGACGCTGTACCCGAGCTGGCGCGCCTCGCGCGTCAATCCGGCCGAAGCGTTGAGGTACGAATAATGACCACGGTGATTGATTGCCGCCATCTCAACAAGACCTTTCACCAGGGCAGCCAGCCGGTTGAGGTGCTGCGCGATGTGAACCTGGTGGTGCAGGCCGGCGAGACTGTGGCCATCGTCGGCGCCTCCGGTTCGGGCAAGAGCACGCTGCTGCACATTCTTGGCGGCCTCGATGCGCCAACCTCGGGCGAAGTGCTGCTGGTGGGGGAACGGATCGACCAGTTGTCGCCTGCCGCGCAAGGTCAGCTGCGCAACAAGGCGCTGGGCTTCGTCTACCAGTTCCATCACCTGCTGCCCGAATTCACCGCGCTGGAAAACGTCGCCATTCCGTTGGCGATTCGCGGCGAGGCGACGGCGGTGGCGCGCGAGCGCGCGGCGCAGTTGCTCGGCGAGGTGGGTTTGTCGCACCGATTGACCCACAAGCCGGGCGAGTTGTCGGGCGGCGAGCGGCAGCGGGTCGCCGTGGCCCGTGCGCTGGTGACGCATCCGGCCTGCGTGCTGGCGGACGAGCCGACTGGCAACCTCGATCGCGGTACGGCCGACCAGGTGTTTGACCTGATCATGCAGCTGAACGGCAAGTACAATACGGCGCTGGTGATGGTCACCCACGATCCGTCGCTGGCGGCCCGGATGCAGCGCAGGTTCATCCTCACCGA
>CAYQKN010000028.1:0-15727 GCA_964417885.1 uncultured Burkholderiales bacterium
GCGCTGCGCACCACGCTGGGGGCCAAGGCCGAGGCGTTCGCCGGCATCGTCAAGATCGGGCGCACCCATTTGCAGGACGCGACCCCCATCACCCTGGGTCAGGAAATATCGGGTTGGGTGGCGCAGCTGCACCACGCCGAGCAGCACGTGCGCGCGGTGCTGCCACACCTGGGCGAGCTGGCGCTGGGCGGCACGGCCGTGGGCACGGGGCTGAACGCGCCCGAGGGCTACGCCCAGGCCGTGGCGCAGGAGCTGGCCGACCTGACCGGCCTGCCGCTCGTCACGGCGCCGAACAAGTTCGAGGCCCTGGCCACGTGCGACGCGCTGGTCAACGCGCACGGAGCGCTCAAGGGCCTGGCGGCCAGCCTCATGAAGATTGCCAACGACGTGCGCTGGCTCGCCAGCGGGCCGCGCAGCGGGCTCGGCGAGATCGCCATCCCCGAGAACGAGCCGGGCTCTTCCATCATGCCCGGCAAGGTCAACCCGACGCAGTGCGAGGCGCTCACCATGCTGTGCTGCCAGGTGCTGGGCAACGACGTGGCCATCAACATCGGCGGCGCCTCGGGCAACTTCGAGCTCAATGTGTTCCGCCCCATGGCGATCCACAACTTCCTGCAGAGCGCGCGCCTGCTGGCCGACGGCATGGCCAGTTTTGAGCAACACTGCGTGCGCGGCATCCGCATCAACCAGGCGCGCGTCAGCGAACTGCTGGACCGGTCACTGATGCTGGTGACCGCGCTGGCGCCGCACATCGGCTACGAACGCGCGGCCGAGATCGCCAAGCGCGCGCATCACGACGGCAGTTCACTGCGCGACGCGGCACTCGCCTCGGGACACGTCAGCGGCGCCGAATTTGACCAATGGGTGCGGCCGGAGGCGATGATCGGGGAGGCTGGTTAGTTCCGAAAGCTTTTGCGCAATGCGGTTGCAGTTCATGGCCGAAACTTAGCCAGGTAAGCTCTTGCCGATCCGCAAGTTGCATTCTGCCGTTCAATAACTGAAAGTTCGGGGAGGTCAGCGCCATTGATAGAACCAGCTCGCATTGTTTGTTCGTACTCGGCGTCAGCAGCGAGAATAAATTTGGGGACTTTTTTCCAATTGCAGTTTTCAACAATATTTTCCATCCGGGTCTTCAACCCAAAATAGCGCATGTATGTTGGGTCTTTAAGCTTGCCGGCATCATTGAGCCTTTTCAGATTGATTGTCTTGCCTGCAACCACGGCGCGCCGGCTGAAGTATCGGCAGTCCCCCTCCGCGCTCGGACAGCCATTGCTCCATCGTGAGAATTCATATCCCGGCTTGAAGATAATGATCTGGGGATCTTCTCCCCGCGCCGTCGAGTACATCAACGGCAAATACACTCTTCTGAACCCTGCCATTGAGAACTTGCCCGCCGCATTTGTCACAGCCTCCATGGTCTCAAGCTGTTCCTTGAAATCGTAGCCGTGCACCATGCCGACATAGCGCGCCCAGTTCGCAATCACGATCGCACCTTCGATTGCTTCTCCGGTTTCGGCATCCACGACCTTTGCCTCGAACGGCTCTGCGACAAATAGAGGGGAATTGCAACCCTGTAGAGAAAAAAGCAAAACTGAAAATAGAAGTGCGGCCTTCGTCATCGCGGAATTCGTATCAATTAGTTCCGTAAGAAACGTCAGCCACCGTCATGGCAGTAAAATTTCTACATGGCCCCATATGCCCGCGTGAAGGCACTGGCGCCGCGCGCTGTAACCCTTTCAACGCTGACTACCGACCAGTAATGGTCTACATCTTCGAAGCAAACACTGGTGATCCAGGATAGTCCATCCGCTTCAAATGCGCTCACTCGCGCAACAGACTCTCACATGATTGTACGACTGCAACCTACGCGGCATTGGTGCTCAGCGCAAACTTGGTCGTATCGACGCAGTATCACCAGTTCATGGCTGACATGAAATGATTGGGTGAAGAACCTCGCTGACTTCGGCTGCCGTGACGACCGCAAACGGCTCAGTGGTAACCCGATAGCCCGCAGGACAATCAATAGTCTGATAGAAAACCAGTTGCTGGCCACTTCCGATTGCAACTACCTGCCCATTGCCGTTTAGAGTTTGTCTATTTGTCATTGGCTTCACGCCTAGTAGCCCTGCATCGGAGCCGTACAACACTCCTCGTGAACTAGCCTGCATGCTGCCCTCACAAACATCAATCACTGAGGCCGACGCATCCACCGATAGTGAAGTCGCATCCTGATTCAACTGGCTTGCCGGATCGAGAACAAGCTTAACCAATGAATTAGCATTCTTCATATTCCATTGATTGACAGCATCACCGAGACTCGCCGCACATACTATGTCGCCTCCACTACCTGAGGGACCCTGCAACGCATATCTCCAACCGGAAAACGCGGGCGGGAACGGGTCTGCGCGAACCAGCGAAGCCCCGACTGCACCAACAAATCCCGTTTGCGGCACTTCTTCACCCATCGCACCAACGAATACGAGCATGTACTGATGTTTTCTTTTCGGTACCGGTGACAACGGCGCATCAAATGTCACAGGTGCACTCGTTCCACCCGATGGAATAGTCAAAGTCCACGAAGCGTTGCTCACGCGGTAGCGGTTATCGTTTATGTCGTCGTAGTAAAGCTCAAAAACCCCACGCATTTCCTCGGGGCTATTGTTTCTAATTAAAAAACCGTTGCTGGCACTTTTCTGAAGACCGACTTCGCCACGAAAGAAATAATTGACTAGACCCGAGGAATAGCCAATAGCGCGAGGAACCAAAATTCGTGCCGCCGCATCAGCATTGAACCTATTGTATGAAAATAGTTGTGCTTTCCCATATTTTTCCAAGTGTTTGTCGAAGATAGACAGTGTCGTCATGCGCGTGTTAACAATGTTCTCACCAATGTACGAGTCTTCAATCTGGTTGCCGAAAAAGGTCACAATGCCGACTAAACCCTGCGATGAGCAAGCCGCGCCGGGCTCCAAACAGAGCTCTAATATCGATTTTTCCTCTCGTAGCTCAGCATTTAATCTTGGCGAGGGAAACAAGTTTGGCTTGTCAAAATTTGAACCTGCCGAGATAAAACTCCTGTTTGTAAACTCCGCAATGCCCTTGCCGCTTGATTGGCCCCCAGGGGGATTTGTGGCCCAAAATTTCCGTGCGCTAGTAAATATTGTTGAATTGTTGTTTGAATAAACTGTCGGGTAATTGCCATATGGCGGCATGCTCTTCTCGACCCGCCTCTCATAGACGCTTGGTCCGTAAAAACCAAACAGTGCTCCCGGCACCAAACAAGGATACGAGGCATCACAATGCGCATCACCTCGAACATGCTGCGGCTGAGCCATATCCTGTATGTGATGCATTACGTGCCCAAGCGTCTGAAACGCCATTCCCCAACTTATATCTCGCTCGGTTTTTCTCTCTTCGGTAAGCGCTCGAAGCATATTTCGTCGCATCAATCTGTATGAAAACAACTGGCCGTCTTTGAGTCCGTTATCTTCGAGAGCCCAATCTGGTGACGTAGCGCCAATTGATGGCAACAACTTGCTTCCATCAACAGGATTGTAAAAGTGGCGCGTTGCCTGAAATATGCTGCGACTATCCTCCCAATCAGCCCCGAAACTTACGAGCGCTTCGATCGTCATTTTCGCTTCGGCTTCGCTATTGGGGAACCGATCACCGCTTGCGGCAATCCCAGGCTTTAGCCCGTAGCTCCGCAACTTTGTAGATGATGTCACCAACACAGATCGATTTAGCGCCTCAACTGACAGTAAGCTGTGCGTTATGGGTTCATAGGCCCAGGTTGAGCCACTGCAAAAATGGAGCGACAAGATTAGCCAATATAATTGGCGCCAAGCGATCATTCTCATTTGGTCGCTCCGCCAAACAAATCCTTTGGCGAAAGACAATTTGCACCCGCCTTGGCGACATAGTGGTCACTGTTCGCCACGAGATCCAAATATGCTGACGAATAGTCAATCCCGAGTCCCTTCAGGATTTCTTCATGCGCCTTTGTCTCAAGAAGCATTCTCGGGATGTTTAGCCAGTAGCAGTTTTTCGCCTCATTGGAAGTTGGCGTCATTTTTGTTAAGAAGCTCAATCTGGAATTTACGAGTTCGGAATGAAACTGCCGAATCGTTGATTTATCCGTAGGTAGAACTCTAAGTTGAATTGTTTTTCCATTAATCGCAGCCGACCTCCGCGAAATGCCCCAGTCGAAACCATTTGGACGATCGCTTGTAAATCTTTGAAATTGGTATCCAGCTTTGAATATTAATATTTGCGGATCGCTATCGCGCAATTCGGCTCCTGAAGAATCTGTCTTGCTGAAGCCCGCAAAGTAGAATCGGCCGTTCTTATCCGTTACGGTCTCTCGAACATCTAACTGGCCGTAGTATCGCGGGCCATCGAGGCCACCGGTCACCAACTCCCAATTGGCGGTCACGACAACTCCTTCAATCGGGTTACGAGTTACAGCGTCGATCACCCAAGCCTCAATTGGATCGAACTGATATGTAACTGAACACGAGGCAAGCTGAAGCAAGGCGGCAAGAATCGCGAGTAATCGTGTCTTCAAGGGTAGGCAACTCAAAGGTTTGAAATGCGCCATACACCATCCCTGTCCTTAACGAAATAAATGAGAAAACCCAACTTTCGATTAGTACCAACTTCTCGTTGGCTAATGAAATATTCAGCTACGTTTTCATCAATCGACAATCTTTGCAATGTGCTAAGAGAGCCAAGCACTTCTTGCATGTGAGGCATAAGATCTACAAAAACACGTGCATACCTTTCACGCGCATCGACAGCAATGTAGCCAACTGCTGCGTCATTGTTGCCTGCGAGGAGCGCACGATTGAGTCCATCCCAAGCTCGGAAAAATGGCTCGTCCTGTGACAGCACCTTTACGTTGACTGCTTTCGTCACTTCAATACCGTTTTCACCATACGTGGTTGCATTTATCACGTACTGACCTTCTGGAACACCGGTCCACTCATACTCAGCAAATTCCGTTTCCCTATTACTTCGGCTAAAGCCGAAGGACGAGTCATTGCTGATGCGCACTGACTGCACATTTCCGTTGGCGTCATACGCGCTAGCCCTTACAAAAATCGTGGCCGGCGCCACGAACTCCTCCCCATCCACGGGGGAGGCGATTCTGACGACAGGCGCGGTCGAAGCTTCTTGCCGAAGGACAACAACACGCTGCCCAACGATTGCCTTTCCATCCGGCGATATTGCTGAAACATCAAGAACATTCGGACCCGCTGCAAGCGGCACGATGATGCTGAATGAGCCGTTCGATACAGTTGCCTCGAGTGAGTTTACGGTGACTCGCGTACGGCTTGGTCCGGTGTAAGTTCCAGTAACCAATGCGTTTTCCTTGTCGACTTCGGCTCCATCTGGGGGACTAGCCACTGTTAGCGTCAACGGCACGTAGATCAAGTTGATATGCGCCACCGCTACTTTGCCCAATTTTGTTTCCACATCAATGCGGTAGCTGTTATCGCCCGGATTCAAAACGACTGGAAAGCTGAAGCCAGTTCCCGAAATTGTTTGCGATGAACTACCATTCCCTGACAGCAATATGTATGAAGGTTCGGATACTCGCCCTTCAATACTTACTTGCCGGCCCGCAAGAATTGCGCCGCTTTCTGGTATCAAATTTGATATCGACAATGGAGTGGCGTCGTATGAAACGTCAATTGAACGCGTCGTACGGTTGCCTGCGCTATCTATCGCTGCAAGGATGATCGAATTCGAGCCGCTATCTAGGTTGATTGAGAAACTGAAGTTCTCACCATGCGCAGTCTGTGTCTTACCATTGTGTATTACGCTAACGAAAGCAGCTTCATCTAAATTGCCAGCAACCGTTGTGGCTGGTGTGATTTTGACCGCTCCATTTTCCGGCTGGGCGGCAATAAATCTTGGCGCCGTGGTATCGACGACAAACCGCAGTACCTCCTTGACGCTTACTTGACCGAAACTGTCTGAAACCTGGGCAGTGAGAACATTTTCGCCTTCTGGCATACGCACTGTTGGTGTAAATGACCTTTCAGTCGCACTTGCTGTTTGCGCGAATAAAGTGCCAATTTCTTCACCATTTAGATTTGCATTGACGTGATACGAGTCGAAATAATCTCCAACAAATCCGCATGGGCGATGACTGCAAGACGCTCCAAGCTCTAGCGTCACAGTTGAAAGTGGATCATTTGTACTTTTTCCTGCGATTGGTCCGGTAATAGCAACGGTAGGTTGAAGAATGAGCGGGGGAGCACTAAGTTGCTCAATGTCGCCTTTAACCGCTATCGTCGCAACTCTTGTACCGTCCATATTGAAACGGCTAATTTCGTCGTCGTGGCCTAGCCAGAATGTACCGTTTGCTGAATCTGGCACCAGAATTTTTGGAGTTCTTATTCCCATTGACTTTAAGTCGATCGCCTTACTCACTGATCCGTCGTCCAACAAAAGATGGAGCGTCTTTTCTGTCACCACCCATAGCGTTCCTTGGGCTGGATCTATTCCGATGGCTTCAATTTTGTTTGGTAGATCCACTTTAAGAAATTTTTCAGTCAACCTATCGCCATCCACGCGAAGCAATCTTTTTTCCGCGGCCAACCACAACCAAGCGCCAATTGCGTCAGTCGCAAAAAGCCTCACTTTTTCCTTAGCGACTGCCTTCAGGTCAATTGCAGACAATTGCTCCCCAGTCCGTGCGTAATTCCAGAGCATCGTCTTTCCGAGTAGCCATAGCGACTGATCCAACCCGACTACGATTGCACGGATATGACTTGGAACGGCGATGTCCTGCACCAGGCGCCCAAATGCATTGATCCGAATTGCGCGTTTGAATCGACCGGCATGTTCCTCATGCTGCCCGTCCTCATCGAAGTCGCCACCCTCAACGATCCAAAGCGAGTTGTCACGCGGATCCAAGGCCGTCAAACCAGCGCCGTTGACGTTGAGAAACTTCAGATCGAGATCGACGAGAACCTCACCGCTCGGACCGTAATGTTTAAGCCGTTTCCGTTGCAGCGCCCAAACGGAGCCATCAGGTGCAGCAGCAAGTGAACGGATATCGCTCGCACGCAGGCGCAGAGAAATTTGATTCGTGACCGGGTTGATACGCTGAATATTTTCGTCATCCGCAAACCACACTGCACTGGCAAGCGATGCCTGCAAATAGCACGCAAATATCAGCCCAATTGCGGCGTTTGCAGTGTTAAGCCAGAATTTCCCCATACTTTCCCCACTAGATGTGCGTGTTGTAGTCGTGCAAGGCCTCTAAGTCACTCTGTCAACGTCCTTGGCAAAACGGCGCACCAATGATTTTTGTTATGTTTATGTTATCATTATATGTATAATATATTATTTATGTTAATCTGAGGCGCGCAAGAAAAATGTGAAATGCATCACTTTTCACAGGAATTTCTTGTAGCTCGCGATTTTGCTCAAATTGTCGGGAAGACAATTAAAGTCAACTGTATATGTCAGGGCCGTTCGCCTGAATTGCAGCAGTCAATAGAATTGTTGGCACGTTGCCTATTGTTCGGAGCATAGGGCCAGTACCCGCGCGCTGGTCGCGACTGGCGAGACGTGTTGCAAGGAAAAGGTGTTTCGAGGTTGCGAATTCACACCCCCCTACCCCCCCATAAACCCCACATTCGAACTGCCAAAGTTACCGATGTTCGGCAGCACCAGGCTCAGGTTCGATTCGCTCACGCCGAACCAGCGCGCCAGGGTGGCGGCGAACTGGTCGACCGAGGTGGTTGGCAGCAGACGGCCGGAGCCGACTTCGTCGTTGTTGTTCAGGCCCATGATCGGGAACGTGCCGTAGTAGCGCTGGCCCAACACCGATCCGCCGAGCACGAAGTGGTGCGATCCCCAGCCGTGATCGGAACCGTCGCCGTTGCTGGTCAGTGTGCGGCCGAAGTCCGATCCGGTGAAGGTGGTCACGTTGTTGGCCACGCCGAGGCTCACGGTGGCGTTGTAGAAGTACGCCAGTGCGGCGCCCAGCTGCGTGTGCAGGCCGGGCTGGGTGGTGAGCTGATCGTCGTGGGTGTCGAAGCCACCGAGCGAAACGAAAAACACCTGCCGCCTCGCGCCCAGCGCATCGCGCGAGGCGATCATGCGCGCCACCAGCCGCAGCTGTGCGGCGAGGTTGCTGGTGGCCAGGTCGGCCGGCAGCGGCAGGTCCGGCGCGCTGGCGAGCGCGGTCGACAGCGTGGCATTGGCATCGATCGAGCGCTGGGTGGTTTCGGCCAGGTCCTGGGTGAACACGTTGGCGCTGCCGCTGGTGATGATCGAGCGCAGCGTCGAGCCGGCGGTCGACGAGCCGAACAGGTTGCCGCTGAGGCCGGCAATCGGTGTCGAGCCGGCGGTGCTGAGCTGGTAGGCGACGGTGGTCTGCCCGGAGAGGAACACGGCGCTGCCGGCCACCGAGTTGCAGGTGAAGATGCTGTTGACGTTCTGCGACGCCATCAGGTCGCCGATGCGCCCACCCCAGCCCTGCTTGGCGCCTTCCGGCGCGCTGGCCTGCCAGACCGATTGCTGGTCGTTGTGCGAGAACAGCTTGGGCGGCAACGGCACCGAGAGATTGGTGTACTGGGTCTTGGTGGTCGGCACGATCAGCGGACCGACGTTGGCCATGATGGCGAGCTTGCCCGCGTCCCAGATGGTTTTGAGCGGCGCCAGCTCTTTCGGCAGCGCGAACTGGCGGCCGGCATTGCTGCCGCCCAGCGGCACCGACGGCGTCAGCGGCAGCAGGTCCGCGACGGTGCGGGTAAGCCCGGCGCGGGCGGCGGTGTAGGCGTTGAAATTGGCGGTATCGAACGGGATCACGGTGTTGTTGTGATCGTTGGCGCCGTACATGAACAGGCACACCAGCGCGCGATAGTCGCCGGCGGTCTGCGCGGCGGCGGCGCCGATGGTGGCGAGATTGAGCGCGAACGGCCCGGCGCTGCCGGCAACCGAAAGCCGCGCGGCGGTGCGCAGGAATTCACGACGTGACTGTTTGAGGATGATCATGGCCGTGCTCCATCAATACTGGAAGATGTATTCGGGACTGGCCATCGTCAGGTAGATGGCCAGGTTGACGCGGTTGCGGCGGTCGGCGTCCGGGTTGCTGGTGCCGATGTTGACCGTGGCCACCGCGTTTCGGATCAGGGCGCGCGAATTGGCCGACAGGATGCCGCCGGTCAGCAGCAGGTTGACGCGATCCACCAGCAGGTCCGGGTTGGCGGCCAGTGCCAGTTCGGCCGTGTAGTCGGGCTGGATATCGAGCACGCCGTTGGTGCGGGTACCGACGCCATTGGTCAGTGCGTTGCGCATGTAGTTCAGGTAGCCGGCCACCGAGGTTTCGTGGGTGATCTGCGCTTCCGGCGCCACCAGCCCGAGCGCGCCGACGCGGCTGTTGGGCGGGGTGTAACCGGGGCGGAAGAAATTGAACACCGACGGTGCGTACATCGGCGTCTGCGCCAGCTGGGTGGCCGGGTCGGAGACAGTGCCGAGCAGGAACCGGCCGTCGGTCGAGCGCGCGTTGAAGGCGCGCATCCAGTGCACGAAGCGCACGATCGGTTCACGCAGCTTGCCGGCGGTGCTGTTGAGCGTCGGCGTCATGCGCGCCTCGGGGTCCATCAGCACCGCCTTGATCACCGCCTTCATGTCGCCGCGCACACCGCTGCCGTTGTTGTTGAACACCGCTGCCACGCGCGAGACATATTGCGGCGAGGGATTGCTCGATACCAGCCGCTGGATCAGCTGCTTGCTGAAGTTGGGGCCGAGATTCGGGTGCGTGAACAGGCGGTCGAGGGCGATGCGGATATCGCCGTTGGTGTCGGCCGTGGTGCTGGCCGGGATGTTGACACCGAGGAACTGCTTCTGCGCGGTCGAGTGGTACTGGTTGTAGGCCTGCATCGGCTTGATCTCGCGGTCAACGTCGACCGGATTGCCGCCGCCGGAGAATCGGTTGTTGGACGTGTCCGGGCCGGCCCAGCTGAGGCCGGTGAATACCTTGCCCAGCGCCGAGACATCGGCATTGCCGTAGGTTTCGATCGGCTTGCCGAAGCCGTCGATTTTCTGCGTGCCGTCCTGATTGAGCTCGTAGAGGCCGATGGTGAACAGCTGCATCACCTCGCGTGCGTAGTTTTCGTCTGGCACCGCGCCGGTGGCGGGGTTTTCCTTCTGGTTTCGCAGGTGCGACAGGTAGAGGCCCATCATCGGCGAGTAGGTCACCGCCTCGAGCAGGTTGCGGTAGTTGCCGAACGCATGCTGGCCCAGCAGATCGAGGTAATTGGCCGGACCGCGCGGGTAGGCAAAGGCGATGTTGCTGTTGAGCGAGATGACGAAAATTTCCGACAGGGCGAATGCCACCCGCTGGCGCAGCGCATCGTCGCCAGTGGTGAAGTTCTTCCAGATGCTCCACTGGAAGGCGGTCTGGCCGCGCCGCTGGTCGGCGGCCAGGGTGTTGAGGTAGGCCGTGACCGGTGTCAGGTGCAGCGTTTGTTGTTTGGCGAACTGGGCATCGATCCACGGCTCGAAGCCGGACTGCGAGACCGAATCGATATCCGCCATCCGCGGCCCGAAGGTAGCCTGCGCGAGGAATCGCGAGGCATCATTGGCGCTGACCGCGACCGCCTTGCCGACCGTGCACACATTGACCGCGCCGCCGGCGATGGCGAAGCGCTCAATCGCCAGCGAGCGGTTGACGATGCCGAACGCCGGCAGCGAATAGGTGAAGGTGCCGCGTTCGCCGTCGGCGAAATTGAAATCAAAGCTGCCCGCGACGGCAACACCGGCTTGCGAGATGGGGCCGCTGATCTGCGAGAACGCGATGCCGGTGTTGACCTGGTAGAGCGTACCGGTGAAGCGGCGCGGATTGCCGCTGTCCTGCACCCCCTGCGCGGTCAGCCAGGTAGCAGTGCCCTGCGCGTTGTAGCTGTACCAGCCGGCGAATACCTGGTTGCCCTGGTGCGAAATCTGCACACCCCAGCCGGAGGCATTGGCGCCGCCCCACCAGTGATCGGTGTAATTGGTCAGGTTGCTGCGCGAGCTGACCGACTGCAGGCTGCATAGCGGCACCTGGTCGGCAGCGGCAAAATTCTGCGGCTCAAGGTTGGTCTTGGTCTGGGTCACCGCGCCGATGGTGTAGCTGAGCGACAGGCGTCCCGCACCCGTGGTGGTGATCGAGCCGGTGCCCACTTTGCTCGGCGTGACATTGGCGGGACCGGTGATCTGCGACAGCGGCGTACCGCTGCCGGTGATCAGGTCGCCGGCACAGGTGTTGCCGCTGAAGGCGCAATCGAGCGTGTACCAGACCGGCTTGGCCTGCGCGTCATAAGTGAACCACACGGCGAAAGTGCGTGCACCCTGCTGCTGGATGCTGACCCCCCAGCCCGATTCGCTGGGCTTCCACCAGAAACCAACCAGGTTGGCAGACTGCGCGTGCGCGCCGAAGCCAGCCGAAGCCAGCAGGAGACAGGCAAGCGCGCGCAACAATGCGCCGGCAATCCCCGGCCGCGCCGGACGAGATAACGATCGTGCAGGTGAAAACATAGGGCACCCCTTGATGGTGTTGATGCGCTGGCTCCAGCTATCCTGATACTACATTACGCCGGTCCGGCGAATGGTACCGGCGCCGACCTGTAACCAGATGCGACAGGCAGCCGATCCGCCGGCGGTGGCCATGGCTTTGTCCTGCGCCAGATCAGATAACGGGGAAATATTATTTGTTACACTCGGGCTGACTTTTTGCAGAGGATCCGGTCCACCCCATGAGTGATTTTGCAACGGCAATCCAGCGCGTCGAGCAGGCGTCCAGCCATGAACTCGACCAGGCTTTCGCCACCTGGTATCCGGAGCTGAAAAAAATCGCCCACGCCCGTATCCGTCGCAGCGGCATGCACGGGCAGGTGGAAACCACCGGCCTGGTACACGACAGCTACCTCAAGCTTGCCTCCGGTCCCGGGCTCGCGTTTGCCAGCCGGCTGCAGTTCCTGGCGTACGCTTCCCGCACCCTGCGCAGCATCGTGCTCGACCTGATCCGCGAGCAGCGCGCCCTGCGGCATGGCGGCGAATTCGACCTGGTCACGCTGAACACGGCGGCGCAGGACGGCTTTGCCGATTCGCTCGACGTCGAGGCGGTGAACACCGCGCTCGACGATTTGGCGCGGCTCGATGCCGGCATGGCCCGGCTGGTGGAAATGCGTTTTTTCGGCGGCATGACGGCGCTCGAAATCGCCGATGCGCTGGGCATATCCGAGCGATCGGTGCAGCGCGAATGGCAGAAGGCGCGTGCGCTCCTGCTCACCATGATCCAGGATTGACCCGCGCGGCTGGCGGGATCGGCCGCGCGAAAACGTATACACGGCATCCACACGCTCAGCCGGCGCGACCGGCCACTTGCACGATCGATGAAAATATCCCGGGACCAATGGCTGCAGGTCGAGCCGCTACTGAACGCGGCGCTTGACCTGCCGGAAGCCGGCCGCGATCAGTGGCTGAACCAGCTCGACACCGACCAGCCGGCGGTTTCGCCGCTGGTGCGCAAGCTGCTCGCCACCCACGACCGCGCCGAACGCCTGCAACAGCTGGAGACGGTGCCGGCACTGGCCGCGCCATGGTCCAGTGCGTTTGTCGCCGGCACCGCGGTCGGGCCGTATCGCCTGTTGCGCCCAATCGGCCGCGGCGGCATGGGCGAAGTCTGGCTAGCCGAGCAGATCGACGGCCGGATTGAGCGCCGGGTTGCGCTCAAGCTGCCGTCGGCCTACCAATTGAGCACGGTCTGGCGCGAGCGGTTCCGTCGCGAGCGCGACATTCTGGCCAAGCTCAATCACCCGCATATCGCCCAACTGTATGACGCCGGCGTCAGCGAAGCCGAGGGCAGCCGCGGGCAGCCTTATCTGGCGATGGAATATGTCGAAGGCGAATCGCTGACCGACTATGTGGCCGCACAGAAGCTCCCGCTGGCCGCGCGGCTGCGGTTGTTTCGCCAGGTGCTGGAGGCGGTCGGGCATGCGCATCGACACCTGGTGGTGCACCGCGAGCTGCAGCCGGCCAATATCCTGATCGCTCGCGGCGGCCAGGTGAAGCTGCTTGATTTCGGCATCGCCAAGCTGATCGACGACGACGACGCTGCCGCGGCCGACCTGACCCGCATCGGCGGACGGATGATGACCCTGTGCTATGCCGCGCCGGAGCAGGTGGCCGATGGCGCCATCAGCACTGCCACCGATGTCTACGCACTGGGCGTGATCCTGCATGAACTGCTGACCGGGCTGTCGCCGTACCGGTTGGTGCGCGACGGCAAGATGCTGACCGATTCCGGACTGCTGGCCGAGCAGGTCAGTGTGCCGTCTTCGCTGTCGTTCAACAGTGCCGCGGCGGCGGAACGCGGCCTGGCCGCGCCGGCGATGCTGGCGCGCGCACTGGCCGGCGACCTCGACGCCGTGCTGCTGAAAGCCCTGCGGCGCGACCCCGCCGCGCGCTATGCCACGATCGAGCAATTCGACGACGACATCCTGCGCCACCTGGAGCATCGCCCGGTGAGCGCGCGCGACGGCACCTGGCGCTACCTTGCCGGCCGGTTCATGGCGCGCCACAAGCTGCCGATTGCCGCCGCGACCGCGGTGGTGTTGACGATGCTGGCGGGACTGGTGATGGTCGAGCAGCAGCGTCGCCAGGCGGTGGCGCAGCGCGAGCGCGCCGAGAAGCACTTTGCCAGCGTGCGCCAGCTGGCCAACACCTTCATGTTCGATGTGCACAGCGAAATCGAGCCGCTGGCCGGCTCGCTGAAGGCGCGGCAAATCCTGGTCGGCACCGCGCTCAAGTACCTCGACAGCCTGGCCGCTGAAGCCGGCACCGACGCCGACCTGGCGCTGGAAGTGGCGGTGGCCTATCGCAAGCTGGCGGAGATCAAGGGCGACTTTCGCAGCGCCAACCTGGGCGAGGCCGGCAATGCGCGACGCAACGCCGAGCGGGCGGCAGAACTGCTGGACAAGGTGGCGGCGCGCGAACCGGCCAACATCCGGCTGTTGCGCGAGCGTCGCGTGCTGGCGTTGCTGATTGGCCGCATGAAACTCGAGGCAGGCGACGCCGCCGGCATTGCCGAAACCGAACGTGCGGTCGGCCTGGCCGAAAGAATTGTCTCGCTGCCGGGCGCAGTGCTCAACGATCGTCGCAGCCTCGGCGCCACGCTGGCGGAGTACGGCGGCATCCTCGCCGTGGTGAAGGACGATCAGCCGGCCGCGGCGATGCAACTCGGCCGCGCCATCGATATCCTCGAGACGCTGGTGCGGCAGGCGCCGAATGACCTGGTTGCCCGCTCGCGGCTGGCGTATGCGTACGAACGCGCTGCCATCAGCGCCGAACTGACCCGTGAGGCGGCGCAATTGCCGCAGGCCGTCGTGTGGCTGGAGAAATCGATCGCCGCCACCGAGGCGCTGGCCCGCGACGAACCGGACAACAACCTGCATACCCAGGTATTGGCCAAGCGCTACAACAATGTCGCCCGGGTCAAGATGAAGGTCGGCGCGATCGACGGCCCCGCCGGCGCGCGCGACTACGCGAATCGGGCGCGGACGCTGGTCGAGCGGCTGGTGCGGTCAGACAGCGGCAATGTCGGCGATGCCTCGGCGCTGGCCGGGGTGCTTGCAACGGCAAGTTCAATTGAACATGCCGCCGGCCAACCGGTGCGCGCGGCGGCACTGGCGCGGCAGGCGATTGCCGCCGATGCGCGCCTGCCGGCGGAGACCCGCAGCGGGCTGATCGTGCGCGAAAACCTGGCCGAGGCCTGGCGCGCACTCGGCGCGTCCCAATGCATGCTCGCCAACCGCGCTGACGCGCACGGTACGCAACGCCGCGAGTTGGTCACCACGGCACTGGCCCTGCTGGCGCAGGCGCGCGCGTTCAAGCAGGAGCTGGTGGAGCGCAAGATCGACGCCCGTGAGGCGGCCAGCGCGATGGCAGCAATCGACGCGGAAATGCAGCGATGTGGCGCACAGCAAATTGCCGAGCCGAAAGCGGCACGAGTCGCGCAGACGCGGCGATAGGGTTGGCTGGCGTGGCGCGCCGGCCTTGGCTACGGTGACATTGGAGGCGATCGGCATGCCCGCAGGAACGGCATGTTGCGAAGCTGGCGCGGGATGCCGCCGCCGGTCGCGGATGGCCGCGCACGGGATTTGGCCGGATTTTCCGCGCGTTGCCGTTTAACAGGTTGAGGCACGCGCGAAGGCGGCAACGTGCGCACCGATACCATCAATCCATGCGCGAGGTTTCCGATGAAAAAAATTCTGCTGTTCACCCTCCTCACCAGCCTGTTCTCGCTTCATGCACATGCCGACTGGGACGCGGCGGCCGAAGCGCGCGAGGACGCCAAACGCAAGGCCGCACAGCAGCAAGAAGCGCGCAAGAAAGCCGAAGTCGACAAAATGCTGCGCGAGGCCAACGTGAAAGCCATGCGCGGCCAGCTGGGCAAGGAAGCGGCGGGCAAGTCCGATGCCGAGGTCGAAAAGCTCTACAAGCAGCGCATGGCGGACTATCAGCGGCAAGGGGCCGCGGCGGTGGCCTCCGGTGCAACCATGGCGCGGCAACTGCAGAAACTGGATGCCGATACCCGGCCGCAGCGCGATGCGCAGATGAAGGGCATGACCGGCAAATCCATCTCCGAGCTGGAAAAGATGTCTGACAAGGACCTGGAAGCGTTTTCGCGCGAGATGGAAAAAAAGTTCGGCGGCGGCTA
>CAYQKN010000028.1:15827-34363 GCA_964417885.1 uncultured Burkholderiales bacterium
TTTTCTTCTGCGGACCGGCAGCGGTCTCGGCCGTGCTGTCGGGCACGACCGCCGCTTTCGCGGTTGATTCGTAGGGTTTGCTGAAATCAAAACCCGGATCAGCAGCCACGCGCGGCGGTGGCGAGGACGGCTCAAACGGCTTGCGTGAACCGACGCGGGTTGCGTTGCGCTCATCGCGGCCGGGGATCTTGTCACGGCGTGGCGCGCGTTCGGCGCCGCGCTCGCGTTCCGGCGGGCGGCCACGCTCGCCTGGCTTGCCGCCGCGCTCCGACCCGCGCTCGGTACTGCGCGGGCGGCTCTGGCTTTCGCGGGCAAACTCGCCGGCGTCGAGGCGCGGGATCTGCCGCTTCAGCAGTTTTTCGATGTTGACCAGGAATTCCATCTCGTCCGGGCTGACCAGCGAAATCGCTTCACCGGTCATGCCGGCGCGGCCGGTGCGGCCGATGCGATGCACGTAATCTTCCGGTGTGTGCGGCAGCTCGTAATTGATGACAAACGGCAGCTGGTCGATGTCGAGGCCGCGCGCGGCGACCTCGGTCGCCACCAGGATCTTGGCGCGGCCGTTCTTGAAATCATCCAGCGCGATGGTCCGTTCGCCCTGTGATCGGTCGCTGTGGATGGCGGTGGCCAGCAGGCCGTCGCGCTGCAGCTGGCGCGCCAGCCGATCGGCATCAATTTTCTTGCGCGTGAAAATCAGCACCTGCTGCATGTCGCGGCTTTTGATCAAGTGAGACAGCAGCGCGTGCTTGTGGCCTGCCGGAATTTCATAGGCTGAGTGCGTCACCAGCTCCGATGGCGCGTTGCGCCGCGCGACCTCGATCATGGTCGGGTTGCGCATCATCTGGTTGGCGAGCTTCTTGATTTCTTCCGAAAACGTGGCCGAGAACAGCAGGTTCTGGCGGAACTGCGGCAGCATCGCGATGATGCGCTTGATGTCCGGCATGAATCCCATGTCGAGCATGCGGTCGGCCTCGTCGAGAATCAGGATCTGCACCTGCGACAGGTTGATGCTTTTCTGTTCAATATGGTCGAGCAGGCGGCCAGGCGTGGCGACGACGATCTCGACGCCGCCGTGCAGCGCCTTGATCTGCGGCTTGATGTCGATGCCGCCATAAACCACGGCGGCCTTCAGCGGCACGTATTTGCCGTAGGTGCGCACTGATTCCTCCACCTGCGCGGCAAGTTCGCGCGTCGGCACCAGGACCAGCGCGCGCACCGGATGGCGTGCGGGCGAGGTGCTGGTGCTGGCGTGTGGCAGGAGGATCTGCAGCATCGGCAATGTGAACCCGGCGGTCTTGCCGGTGCCGGTCTGCGCGCAACCCATGATGTCGCGCTGTTCGAGGATCAGCGGGATCGCCTGTGCCTGGATCGGTGTTGGTTCGGTGTAGCCCTGCTCGGCAACTGCACGCAGCAATTCGGGGGCGAGATTCAGTGACGCAAATGACATTACGACGGCCTTGATACGTGATGTCCGGCTTGGTCGGGATGCGCTTGCGACGACAGCCACGCAATGATGGAAACGCAAGCCCGATGGCCGGCCCTGGGGAATGGGGAAATGAGGCTGTCGGTGCGTATTCTACTCCGTGCCACTGCGACGGGCATTTATTGGCTGCCGGACGGGTTTGCGCCGGACCGCCGCAGGAGATTGGCGCCGCGGCAACCGGCCACCGGCATTGACACAGGCACGAATCGCAAGCCGGAAATTTTAGAGCGTTCACTCGAAACTGCTCACGTAAAAGGTTTTATCGGCGCCGGCCGGGGTGCGGTTCGAACTCTTTCCCCGGCCGGCGCCAATTTCCAGGGCGAAACATATCGTCCGCTGTCATCACGCTGTCACCCGCTCCCGAGAGGCTGATGTGTATCGCGATGGTTGCTGCCGGCAGGCCGGCGCCACCGCACCACGTTCAATTGCCAAAGGGAAAAACATGTCACTCACCAATCCGCGCAGCATGATCCAACTGTTCTCGACCATCGCCACGGGCCTGCTGATTGCCGGCATCGCCGCCGGCTGCAGCAAGACCGGCAGCGAAGAGTCCACCGCCGAGCGCGTCAAACGCGTCGAGCAGCAGCAGCGCACCGATGTCAATTTCCATCTGGAACGAAAGGCGGGCGTCGCGGCCGCACCGCTAGCGGCGCAGCCGGTCAAGTCAACCCCGACGGGCCTTGCAAGCGGCGACTCACCCGCCAACACCAAGGTGCGCTGAGGGCAAGCCGACGCAATCCTGCCGGCTGTTTCATTGGCAACAAGTGAGACAGTCGGTCAAGGCTCTCATTGCCGCTTTTCAAATCGACGCGCGGGTCGTGGCGAATCCCCACGGCCGGGTCGATGCCGGATCAGGATTGGACCAACGGCCAAAGCTCGTCAGCCAAGCCAATTCAGTGATAATCCACATTGAATTTTTGATTAACTTTTGCAATACTGGGTTTGACAGCCACCGGTTGTCGCGCACCCACCAAACATGCAAAGGAAATCACATGGACCAAATCAATGTGCAAGAAGCAAATCTCGCTGAAGTCGTCGATACAGGCACCAACGAATTGCTGGCAGCGTCTTCAGCCGAGAGGAAGATCAGGCTACTGAACGATTGGGAAATGGTGTTGGCCGGTGGAGGCGACAGCATTCCTTGCTGGTGATTGCTGGCAATCGTCAGTTCACCCGAACCAACAAATAATCCACCTTGCCGCCCCGCATCCTTCAATGGGTGCGGGGCAATTGTTTTTGCCGCAACAAAACGTCGCAGGCTGGATCGACAATCTAGGCGTGCTCCAGTTTTTCCAGATAGGCACGCACATCCAGTCCGGCCTTGGCCTTCGGCGCCGGCAGCGACGCATCCTTGTACAGGGGCTTCTCACCCATCGCCTGCAGATGCTGGCGCACCCCTTCGGCTTCGGCCCAGATGGCATTGGCGACGCCGACCGCGCGCTCGTGATCGTGACGCTGCTTGTAGACGTAATGCAGCGCCGCCATCACCGCATGGCGGAAAACCTGCTGCGAGCCGCTTTCTTCGGCCATGCCGTAAAGGCAGGTCAAGGCCTCGTCGCTTTCATCATTCACGGCATCGCGCAGCAGGCGGATCATGCGATGTTCGGCGGCAGATACGCCCAGGCGGCCTTTTTCACGGCGCTTTAGCAGGACAATCACTTTGTCGGCGGTCAGCGAGTAGCCGCCCAGCAACAGCATCATCGCCAGCAGCAGGCAATCGGGCGGCGAATCGATGAACAGCTTGCCGGCCAAGCCGCGGTCTGCCAGCCGCTTGGCATAGCCGAAGTCGCCGGCCAGCATCGCTTCCCACAGCAGGCGCGAGTTGCGCCGGTGCTGTTCAGTGGCGTCGTCGATCGCCTCGCCCTTGAGCCGGGTGGCCACTTCCCACATGCGGCCGTAAGCGCCAAAGAAAATCTTCATCACGCCGAGCGAGGCCAGCAGGCTGGTACGCATCGCCATGTCGCCGAACGATTCCTCGACCAGCGATTGCTGGCCGCTGTCCTCGCCGGACGACTCCTGCATCGAGCGCTTGGCGGTGGCGAGATACCAGCTGACGGCGCTGGTCTTCGATTTCACGCCGAGCTTGCGATACAGGTTATGCAAATAGACGCGCATGGTGCCCTCGCGAAAACCGAGATCGCGCGCCATCTCCTTGCTCGACGCACCCTTGGCCAGCAGCTCGAGCATCTTTACGTCCTTGTCATTGATCATCAGTTGTTTCATCACAGGAATCCTCTATCTTCAGTAAGTGCTGTAATTAATTGTTGAAAACTGTCGAGCCCCACCTCTGCGGATGGATCAATCCCCTCGTTTGCCGCTTCACGCTTGATCATCAGTTCGAAACTCTTCACCAGCGACGGGTCCAGCTGCGAACCCGCCACCCGGTTCAGCTCCAGCAAGGCATCGGCCATTGAACGCGCCTTGCGATATGGCCGGTCGGTGACCAGCGTGTCGTAGGTATCGGCCACCGCGCACATGCGCGCGGCGAGAGGAATCGATTCCCGTGCCACATTGCCGGGATGACCACTGCCATCCCAGTGCGCATGATGGAACTTTGCCACGTCGCGGGCAATGAGTATTCTGGGAGAGCGCTCGTCGGACAGCATCTCCGCACCGGCTATGGTGTGCTTTCGCACCAGGCTGCGTTCCACATCGTTGAGATCACGTGCCTGCATCACGATGGCTTCCGGCACCGACGCCATGCCGATATCGTGCAGCTGTGCAGCCAGCCCATATTCGAGCGCGTGGATCGGCGGCATGCCGCACTGCAGCGCCAACGCCCTGGTCAATGCGCCGACCCGCATGCCGTGCAAGCCGGTGCCGTCGATGCGCACGGCCGCACTCACCGCCAGGCGCTGCAGGGTTTTCCATTCCGGCGGCTCCGACGGTGGCGACAGGTGCGAGATCAGGCGCACCTTTGCCTGCTCGAGCGGCTGGTTAAACTCGGTCGTGGCAACCGCTTTCAGTTCCGCCAGTTCGACATGCCGGCGGATCTGGACGATGGCGGTGCGAAATATATGCTCGGATAACTCATTGAGGCGAATCAGCGCATGGGCGGGAAAGCCGGCCTGCTCTTCGGCGCGGATAACGACAGCCAAGGTGTCCCGCAGCGTTGCCGGCAACGCGCGGGCCTGCACCAGCGCCTGGTCGAGTCGCGTCAGGCCGATATCATGCTCACCCATCATCATTTCATAGGCGGCCTGCGACGTTGCCGCGGCGATGGCGCCGCGCGGCGAAGGTGTGTTCTCCACCAACTTCTGCAACTGTTCGACATGCACCTTTGCCTGTTGCGTGTTGCCGGCGGCGAGATAGAGGCGGATGCAATTGCGATGCAGCAGGACCGCGCCGTGCGGATCCTGCCGAAAAAAATCGGGGGTCATTTCAGTCAGTGCCTGCCGCGCAAAATGAATGCCCTCGGTGATTTCGTCGAGGTGATACAGGCAGTTCGCAAGATTGTTGTACGAGGAGTATCGACTGAAGACCGGCGCCGATTCCGAATTGAGCAGTGCGAACACGCGGCGGAAGCATGAGGCCGCCAGTGAAAAATTGCCCGAGACACAAAATGTGAGCCCGATGTTGTTCCACACCCGGCTCATCGCCACGTGGTCGTCATCGGCGGCAGCCAGGCGCAGCGCCTCGGCATGATGTTCAATAGCGCCCGCGATGTCGGCGGTATCCCCCAGCAATAAACCGCACGCGGTGTGCGCCATGCGCCGCACGGTGGAGTCAGGGATGCACGCGGCAAGGGAGAGGTTGGCATCCGCAAACGGCAAGGCCTCGAACGAACGCGCATCGCCGTACAGGCGCTGGCAAAGCCGCAGGGCAACCTTGCTGGCTGCCGCCGCATCGGCTGCGGATTGCGGCGTGCGCATGCGGCCCAGCAAGTGGGTGAACTCGCGATAGCTCGCCGGATGTTCGCGATCAAGCAGCCGCTGCTCTGCTTCCTCCAGCGATGCGGCCAGGGGAAGCGTTTCGTGCGATGCAATTTCGGCTTGGAGACTCAAAGGTTTGCGTGTGTTAAGCCAGCAGGATTGATTGTACGAGCGGCCCCCCGGTACAGGGTATTGCCTTTGTTAATTTTTGTAATATTATGATTGTACACCGCGTTTTCAGAAAAGTTGTTGGCCGCAAAATTTCCGCCGCCATCGCGTAACCGCGGCGCCCCCAGCCGAGGAGACCAGCATGCCCAATCGCACCATCGCCATTGGCGGCAGCACCCACACACTCGACGCTCGTCCCGACCGCCTCGACTTGCGTGACCGCGAATACCTGCCGCCGGTGCGCTCGTTGCCCGCGCAGTTTCCGGAGCCGAAAACGCTATCGGCCTATCTCACGTCGTATGTGAAGTGCGGATTGATCCTGGACCAAGGCAACGAAGGCGCCTGCACTGGTTTCGGCCTCGCGGCGGTGGTGAACTATCTGTTATGGGTGCGCGCGCTCGCCAGCGGCACCACCGATGGCTTTGTCTCGGTCAGCCCGTACATGCTGTATGACCTCGCCCAGTTCTACGATGAGTGGCCGGGCGAGGATTACGAAGGCTCCAGTTGCCGTGGAGCGATGAAGGGGTGGCACAAACACGGCGTGTGCGATGCGGTGCGCTGGCAAGGCAGCGTGCGCCGCCAGGTAAAGAGGCCTTACAAGCCCGCTGAGGATTGGGCATTCGACGCCGCCACCCGTCCGGTGGGCGTCTACTACCGCGTCAATCGCGAGTCGGTGGTGGACATGCAGGCCGCCATCCTGAACATGGGCGCGATTTACGTCTCGGGCGCGGTGCACGACGGCTGGGACCTGGTAACACCGAAAACGCAGCCCAAGACCATCAGCCACGCGACACTTCCGGTGATTCGCTTCGATCCCGCGACTGCGCCCACCGGCGCGCACGCTTACGCCCTGGTGGGCTACAACGAGACCGGCTTCGTGGTGCAGAATTCATGGGGCACGTCATGGGGTGCGGGCGGCTTCGCCGTGCTCACCTATGCCGACTGGGTAACCCACGGCGCTGATGCCTGGGTGTGCTCGCTGGGTGTGCCGCAGGCCACGCAACTGACCGGCGATGCCGTCATCACCCGCGCGCCGGCCCGGCAACTCAGCACTTCGCTGCTGGCGGGCGACAGCAAGACCGGTGTCGAGCACGTCACCGGCGATGGCGCCTGCTGGCCGACGCAACGGGCCTACCATCACACCATTGTCGCCGGCAACAACGGCCACGTGCGCATGAGCATGCCCAACATCGGCACGGCCGCCGGCATGGTCGACCTGATCGTCCGCGACAACCTTGGCCACTGGCTGGCCGGCAGAACAAAAAACACGCGCAAGGTCGCCATCTATGCACATGGCGGGCTCAATGACGAGGAGGCATCGATTGACCGCATCCGCATCCTGGCGCCTTATTTCCTCGCCAACGGCATCTATCCCCTGTTCTACACCTGGCGCACCGGCGCGCTCGAAACCATCGAGTCAAAGCTGGAGGATGTTCTCGGCATGGGACCGGCGGAACGCATCGCCACCGGCTTTTTTGGTGACGCCAAGGACTACCTGCTGGAAAGTGCCGCACACGCCGCGCGCTGGATCTGGAACGAAATGAAGGACAACGCCAGCGGCGCACAGGCGCCGGGCCGCGCGCTGTCGCTGCTGACCGAACGGCTGGCGAAACTGCAAGGCAAGTATGCCGGCACAGAATTCCATCTGGTCGGCCATTCCGCCGGATCGTTCGTGCATGGATACCTGATGGACCTGATGGCAACCACCGGCATCAGCCCGGCCTCGCTGACCCTCTACGCGCCGGCCTGCTCGCTGGAATTCGCCACCACCCATTTCGTCAATCCGCTGACGGTGCCGGCCAACAAGGTGTGGCTGCATCTTCTGTCCGACCAGCGCGAGCAGGAGGACAGCGCGGGGCCATACGGCAAATCGCTGCTGTATCTGGTCTGCCGCGGTTTCGAAGACGTGCGCAAGACACCGATCGCCGGACTGCAGCGCTGCATCGACACCAGCGCCGTCAAGCACGACGACGACGCCTGGAACGCCGCCGCGTGGCCGCAGGTACTGACGTGGCGCCGCTGGGTCAACACGCTGCCGGCGCAAGCCGACCACCGCCCCGCCTGCGAGGTCGTCAGTACCAGCCATATTTCCACCGGCAGCAAATTCGTCGCATCCTCGCACGGCTCGTTCGACAACAACAAGGAAGTGATCGAGCGCACCATCAATCGCATCCTCGGCAATGCGCCGGATGCGGCGCTGGCCGTGCCGGTCGAGGATCTTGCCGGGTGAAGCTCGCGTGCAAGCTGATGCGTTGGCGTAGGAAGCCGCCGGCACCGACGCGCTTGCCGACACAAAAATCCCGCATCGCCGCGCCCGCGCCGGGCTTTTCCTGGCGCGCAGGGCATGCCGGCACCGCCATTCGTGCACCGTCAAAAACCCACCCGTTCAGGTGGGAAATGCATCCACCCCATTGACCTCCCCGCGTCATCCACCTAACCTGCCAGCACCATCTTTTTCGCTGCCCATGACAACACGCACCTGCACCGCCGGCCCGCTGACTGTTCCCGTCGACCCGCGCGCCGCTTCCGCGTGTACGCCGCGCCGCCATCAGTCACCACAAGCTTCGCCATTCCCGGCAAAATCAGACGCTCGACGCGCCCAACCTGCACTCACCAGGAGACCGACTTGCAAGCCGAATACCCGCCCTTCATGTTTGGCTACGGCATGATTGCCGACGCCGTCGCCAAGATCCAGGATCGCGACGCGCCAGAGGTTTTCAACCACGAGTACCTGCGATACACGCTCGGCTTCGGCCGCGAATCGGACCGCGCCTTTATCCCGCTGTTCAAGCGCATTGGCTTCCTGACCGCCGAAGGCAGGCCGACCGCGCTTTACCTGCGCCTGCGCGAGCCGAAACATGCCGCCGCCGCCGTCCGCGAGGCAATGCAGGCGGGCTACCCGATGCTCTACGCCAAGCACGCCGACGCTGACACCATCGATAGGAAGTCACTGGCAGCCAGCGTATCCGAAGTCACCGGCCTGGTGGCGGGACACACCAGCCTGCGAGCCATCGTCGGCACTTTCCTCGCGCTGCGCGAGTTGGCCGGCGCATCGGGCACAGTGGAACGCGCCGATGACCGGCGCAAAGTGGTGGAACGCCGGAAAGGCGCCTGAATCACGACCGATTTACCGGCGCAAGCCGGGCATAGCGCAACCAGACCAACCACCCGGAGCAGCCGATGCGCCCGATCATCACCTTCCTGACCCTCGCCGCTCTCTCGCTCGGCCTCGGTATTCCCGGTAGCGTCATTGCCCAGGACCCGACCAGCGAACAAAAGAGCGTAAAGAAGCGCGCCGGCCCCGGTCCCGGCGATATCCCGCCGCCATCGCTCGGCCGCACCCGCGACGGCGATGAAATCGACACCACGCAATATGCCGGCAAGGTACTGGTGGTGACGTTCTGGGCCTCATGGTGCGGGCCCTGCCGGGCGGAACTGCCGGTGCTGGAGGAATTGAAAAAAGCCGCACGCGGCTCGGTCGAAGTGGTCGCGGTGAACATTGAAAGCCGAGAACAGTTTCGCGCCCTCGCCCGCCACCTCTCCTCGCTCACCATCACCCTGACCCACGACAATGGCAAGCGCCAGCACGATGCGTATGGCGTCAACGGCATCCCGCACATGGTGATCATCGGTCGCGACGGCAAGATCCTCAACATCCACCGCGGCTACAGCGAGGCCTCGCTGGATGGTTTTGTGGCCGAAATCAATGCGGCGTTGGCGAAGGGGTGAACGCGCAGTGTCCTGTTCCAACACGACAATCGCCTCTGCACAGCACGCGGACAAGCGATCTATTTCATGTTTGACTGACCATCCCGGTAACTGGCAAACCCGCGAACTGGCACCGCTGTCCATCTGGAAAGGATCACGATGGAAATAGAGTTCCTGAGATTGTTCAATTCCTTCATGCTCGTCATCGGCCCACTGTGGATTATCGGGCCGCTGATGCGCAAAGGACTGCGCCATTGGATCCTGCTGCTCGCCATATTTTTTCTGCTGGCGGCCACGCATTATTACGTCTACGTCACCAGGTTCACCGATGAAAGTGCGCTGCTGCGCGCTTTCGCAATTTCAGGCATGGCCATGATTGCAGGGTTGATCTGGGCCGTGTTCGGCAGCAGGCATGAGGCCAGGCAAAAACAATCTCCGGTCGCACCGGGCCAGCAATGACAATGCCCATGCTGGCCGCACCGGGTTTTTTGATCGAAGGCGCAATGCCAAACTCCAGCACTGGTGCGGCTTCCCAGCCGAAAATGCCTGCAACTCCGCTCCATTGCTGGAGTTTTGCTTCATACACGGCTCGCTTTGTCTTGCCGGCGTTCGCTCGTGTACTCGATTCCGAACAGGAACGCGGTCGTCGAGGAGTTCCGGTGACCGGCACATGCAAACGCACAGAAGACTCGTCGTCTGACACGAAATCTTGTACTGCAACGGCGAATCGGTCCCACTGCCAATTTTGCCAACTGAAAACGAGCCGATGAAAAATCACCTGATTGCATGCCTCGCACTGATCTCCATCTCGCTCTGCCCCAACGCCTTTGCGGCCGGCGAGCCACTCACGAACAGCGATCCGGAATCGTGGCTGCAGCCCAAGGTGGTGGTGGCGCCGGAGTATCCCGCAGACGCCATCGAGAAAAAACTGACCGGTTACGTCGATGTCGACCTGATCGTGACCGACGAGGGCTTCGCCGGCGAGATCCGGTCGGTCACGTCCACGCCGAAAAGCGAGGCCTTCGAGGAGGCCGTGCGCAAGGTAGTCAGCCTGTGGACGTTTCGTGCGCCTATGTCCAATTGCCGGCCGTACGAAACCGTCGGCAACGTGCGGGTGTGGTTCGATATGAAGGGTGATGCCGGTGCGGTGAGCGTGTCCAACCGGACGCCAATGCCAGCCTCGGCAACTGCAGTTGCCGGCCCGAAATCGAAGCTGGTGTCGACCAATCTGAGCGCCGTGCGACAGATGGTGCGTTACCCGGTACGGGCGCGCCGTGCCGGTGCCAACGGCCAGGTGGTGATCAAGCTCACCGTTGACCCGGCTACCGGCGAAGTCGCCAGCAAGGAAATTGCGGTCGCGAAGTCGAGGCCTGCCGGTTATGAGGACGACTTTGCCGCGGTGGCGATGGCAGTCGTCGCCAAACTGAAGCTGGAACCGATGCCGGATCGCGACAAGCCGGTGGTGGCCTGCTATCCATTCAAGTTCTTGCTGAATTAGCGTCGCATCCGCTATTCGATGTGACCTGCGCTGGGATGCTGATCTGCCATTGCGCGGTCAGCAGCCGGCGAGCGGCGTCCCAAGCCCACCGCTACTCGCCGAAAAAGCGTCCCTGCACCCAGGCCCCGGCGAACATCGCGGCCACCGCCACCAGCAGCGGCCAGTTGCCGGCCCCCAGGCCGGCAATGGCCGGGCCGGGACAGACCCCTGAGATACCCCAGCCGATGCCAAACAGGGCAGCACCACCGAGTGTGCGACTGTTCAGCACCGATGGATGGGTACTGAAGGCGGATTCAAACAGCGGCGCCTTCATCATTGATGGCGCGACGCGATAGACGATCAGCGTCAGCGTGACGGCGCCGCCCAGCACCAGCAGCAGGCCGAAATCGGCGAAGCGCAGGAACGACAGCACCACTTCCGGCTGGATCATGGTTGACAGCGCCAGGCCGGCGCCGAACAGCACACCGGAGAGCAGCACGGCCAGCAGTGAACGCGGCTTCATCAGGCACCTCCCAGCAGGCGAACGAGGTGCGCCGTGGCGATGCCGGTGGCGAGAAATATCACCACTGCCAGGATCGACGGCAATTGCAGCGAGGCCATGCCGCAGATGCCGTGGCCGGAGGTGCAGCCGTTGGATAGGCGCGCGCCGAAGCCGGCGATGAATCCGCCCAGTGCCAGCTGCCACCAGCTGACCTGGGTAACCACGGCCGCGTGACCGGAAAGCAGCATCCACAACGCGGCGCCGGCAATCAGCCCGGCGGCAAACACCAGCCGCCAGACGCGCGAACCGATGAAGCGCGGCTGGTGAAAAAAGCGGTGCCGGCTGAAGTACGACAGGGTCGAGCTGAAGACCGTGCTCAAGCCGCCGATCAGTCCGGTGGTAACGAACAACAAGCTCACGCCGGCGCCGATCAGCAGGCCGCCGGCAAGGTAATGCTGCCAGCCGAGGGGAAAGATGGCGTCCATGGTCATGTGCGATTGGCCTGCGGAAAAAAAGTGGAAAGGCAGTGTGCCACAGCGCGCGGCAGAAAAAGTGCGTGAGTGTTTTGACCTGGACGGCTGAACCGGATGGCGGCGGCTCGCGTAACATGAACGATCCATGAAACTATCCGTCCTCGACCAGTCCCCCGCCTCGCAGGGAAAAAGCCAGCACCTCGCCATCCGTGAAAGCATCGAGCTCGCGCAGCACTGCGACCGGCTCGGCTATCACCGCTACTGGGTGTCGGAACACCACAACAGCGACAGCATCGTCGGCTCCGCGCCGGAGATCCTGATGGCGGCGGTTGCCGCCACTACCACGCGCATTCGCATCGGCAGCGCCGGCGTGATGCTGCCGCACTATTCGGCGCTGAAGGTGGCGGAGCAGTTCCGGGTGCTGGAAGGCATCGCGCCGGGACGTATCGATCTCGGCGTCGGCCGCGCACCCGGCTCGGACCGGCAGACGGCGTTTGCGCTCAACCCGCACCAGAATGCGGCCGAGGAATTTCCCCAGCAGGTGCTCGACCTGCAGGCCTGGGTGTCCTGCCTGCCGCTAGAGGCAGGCCACGGCTTTCGCGAAATCAAGGCGCATCCGCAGGGTCCGACCAGCCCGCAACTGTGGATTCTCGGCTCCTCCGACTACGGCGCGCAGCTGGCGGCGTATTTGGGCCTGCCGTACGCCTATGCCTATTTCTTCACCGAAGGCCGCGGCACTGAGCAGGCGCTGGAGTTATATCGAACGCTCTACCGCCCGAGCGAACGCTATCCGGTGCCGCAGGCGACCATCTGCGTCTGGGCGTTGGCGGCAGAAACCGAAGACGAAGCACGCCGCCTGCTCAAAACACGCGAGCATTGGCGCATCGGCTTCGAGAAGGGCCTGCGCACGCCGCTGGTCGCGCCGGAAGACGCGGACGCGGCCTATGCCGGCTACGGCGCCGCCGAACGCGCGGCCATCGCATCGCTGCGCGAAAAGGCAATTGCCGGCACTGCGCTGCAGGTTGCGGCGCGCTTGCGGGCACTGGCTGACCAATTTGCCCTGGATGAGATCGTCATCAACACCTGGACTCACGAACCATCGGCGCGCCATCGTTCGTACGCATTGATCGCGGAGCAGTTTGGCATCGCCCTCGCCGCGCCCTGAGCCGGCGTCGACAAGCAAAACTCAAGCACTGGAGCGGCTTTCCGGCCAAAAATGGCTGGAAAGCCGCGCGGGATAAGGAGTTTGCCTTTCGATTCGGCGCCAGTTGACGACTGTGCGCTGCGTTGGTCCGGCCGAAGGCAGGGGTACGCGGACGGGAGATAACGGGCGGCAAGAACCTGCACAGACCTTGCGCCTGATCAGACGGCGCGGCACGCGAATCGGGTTATCCTCAGGGCATGTGGAGACATGCCATTTCCGATCGCGCCCGTACGCTGTGCGCCGTGTCATTTGTACTCGGTATGGCCTGCCTGACAGGCAACGGACAAAGCCTTGCCGCGCCGCCTGATGCGGCGCCATTGCCCACCCTGGCCGAACTGGAAGCCGCCGGCGCCATCATCGGCAACATCCGCATCGGCGCGAAGAACATTTTCGACCTCGATGACGCCGAGGAAAACAACGCCCTGTTCCGTCTCGCCAACCGGCTGCATGTGCCGACCCGGACGCCGGTGGTGGAGTCATCCTTGCTGTTCAAGCGCGGCGAACGCATTTCGCGCCGCAAGATTGATGAGACCGAACGGGTGCTGCGCGCCTCGCAGACCTACTACGACATCGATATCCGTCCCTATGCCTACCGCGACGGTGTGGTCGACCTCGAAGTGGTCACGCGCGATACCTGGACCATCGACGTGACCGGCAGTTTTTCACGCAGCGGCGGCGACAACAAATCCAAGTTCGGTATCCGCGAGGGCAATCTGCTGGGCAGCGGTGTGCGGATCGGCTATTCGCGCCTGTCGGATATCGATCGCGCCGGCACCGAACTGGAGATTGTCTATCCGCAGGCGATCGACGGCTGGACCCAGTTCAGTTATTCGCGCGGCCGTTTCAACGACGGCAGGCGTACCCAGCTGTCGGTCGACCGGCCGTTCTACGCGCTCGATTCGCGCTTTGCCGCCCGGGCCAGCTGGGGCGACGAAGACCGCATCGACGCCGTCTACAACGCCGGCGACCTGGTCAACGAATATCGCCACCGGCTGCGCATAGCCGAACTGTCGGCCGGCTGGTCGCCAGGACTCAACGGCAGCTGGGTGCAGCGCTTTTCCGGCGGCGTACAAATTGACGACAACGCCTATCGTGTCGAGCGCGGGCGCGCACCGCCGGTGCCGCTGCCGGTCGACCATGACATGCGCGGCCTGTTCCTGCGCTATGAACTGCTGGAGGAGCGATATATCCGGGTGAAGAACCACAATCTGATCGAGCGGCCGGAGTTTCTTGCCCTGGGCTTCATCGGCCGGCTGCAGGTGACCAGGGCGTTCACCACTTTCGGCTCATCCCGTTCCGACTGGCTGGTTTCGGCCAATGCCAGCAAGGGTTTTTCGCCCGTTTCCGGCCAAAGCGTGATTGGCTCGCTGCGCGTTGAGCGCCGCATCGCCAGCACCGGCAACATCCTGACCCAGGTGGGCGCCGGCTTGCGCGTGTTTGCGCCACAGACCGAAAAGTCGCTCTGGTTCGGTTCGATTTCGGCCGATCGCATTCGCGGCGGCGGCATCGCCGACCAGCTGCTGATCGGCGGCACATTCGGCCTGCGCGGCTATCCGGCGCGTTTTCAGGCCGGCGACCAGCGCGCCCTGTTCACGCTTGAGCGGCGTTATTACTCGAGCTGGTATCCGTTCAAGCTGTTCCGCGTCGGCGGCGCCGCGTTCTTCGATGTCGGCCGCGCCTGGGGTGGGCCAAACCAGAATCGTGTCAACGGCGGCTGGTTGACCGACGCCGGCCTCGGCCTGCGGTTCGCGCTCGACCGCGCGTCTTTTGCCAATGTGCTGCACGCCGACATCGCGATGCCGCTGAACCGTGCCGGCGGCATCAAGCCGGTTCAGTTCATCGTCAAGACCGAACTGACGTTTTAACCGGTTGGCGCTAAAGCATATTGCCGGCGCGGCGCAGGCGGTCCGCCATCGCCCGCATCACGTAGAGCGCAAACTCCGGCAGCTCGCGCGTCAGAACGCCAAAGCGGTGGGCGTCGATTGCCAGCAGGCTGCACTCGTCCCGTGCCACCACGGTGGCGGAACGCGGGGAATTGTCGATGATCGCCATCTCGCCGATCACCGCGCCGGTGGTGACGGTGTCGATCACTTTGCCGCGCAGCAGGATGTCAGCCGTGCCCGATACCAGCACATACATGGTGTCGCCGGCCTCGCCCTCGGTGAACAGCGTCTGCCCGGCAGGCAGCATCAGCACGTCGGTCTGGTGCATCAACAGGTCTTCGATTTTCATCAAGGCTTCCTTTCCGGGATGGGCGGCGACTGCAGTGCAATCCGTAAAGACGGTTTGTACACACGATTCATTCTAGTTTGCCGCAACTTTTTCTGCCACCGGCCATCTATCGACATCGGCGCCCGCATTACGCGCGGCGAACCTGGCTACCAATCTGTTCCGCCCACCCAACCATGGAGTCTTCAACATGCAGCGACTGACGGTCCGTGATTTCGACCCGGAAGTGATGAATCTGTTCGACCAGTACGTGCACGGCATCATCGACCGGCGTGGATTTCTCAGCCGCGCCGGCAAGTATGCGGTGGGCGGCGTATCGGCCACCATGCTGCTGGAGATGCTCAACCCGAAATTCGCCGAAGCCCAGCAGATCAGGACCGACGATGCGCGCATCGTCGCCAAATACGTCGACTACGCCTCCCCCGATGGCCACGGCAAGATGCGCGGCTACCTGGTGATGCCGGCGAAGGCCGCCGGCAAGCTGCCGGGCGTACTGGTGGTGCATGAGAATCGCGGCCTCAATCCCCACACCGAGGATGTGGCGCGACGCATGGCGCTGGAGAATTTCATCGCCTACGCGCCGGATGCGCTGGCGCCGCTGGGCGGTTACCCGGGCAGCGAGGACAAGGCGCGCGAGCTGTTCGGCAAGCTCGAACAGCCAAAGTCGCGCAACGATTTCATCGCCGCTGCCGGTTTCCTCAAGGCGCTGCCGGAATGCACCGGCAAGGTCGGCGTGGTCGGCTTCTGCTATGGCGGCAGCATGGCCAATTTCCTTGCCACCCGCATCCCCGATCTCGGTGCCGCAGTACCGTTCTACGGCGGACAGGCGCCGGTCGAGGACGTACCCAGGATCAAGGCGCCGCTGATGCTGCAATATGCGGAAAAGGACGACCGCATCAACGCCGGCTGGCCAGCATACGAGGCGGCATTGAAGGCGGCCGCCGTGAAGTATCAGATGTTCATGTATCCCGGCACGCAGCACGGCTTTCTCAATGACACTACGCCGCGCCACGACGAGGCGGCGGCAAAGCTGGCCTGGTCGCGAACGATCGGATTCTTCAACCAGCATCTGCGCGCCTGAAGTGATGACGCCTTGAATCGCGCGACACCTGTTACGGCCTGCGACTGGCCGCCGCCGTCGGACCGGGTCGCGCGGAGGGTGCGCAGACTTTTGCCGTGACCGCATTGGTATGCAATAGTTGCGCATGAACCCCGGCCGCAACAAATTGCTGATCGCCGGCGCCGTCCTCACGGCGCTGGTGATTGCGCTGTTCGCCGCCTATCGGCTCGCACTGGGCGAGTTGCGCTCCCGGGTCATCACCGCACTCGGGCCGGACAGCGAGATCGGCGAAATTGACCTGTCGTTTCACGCCATCCGCATCAGCGGGCTCAAGTTGAAGGCGCCGGCCGGTTGGCCGGCCAGGTACACGCTCAGCGCCGAACAGGTGGTGATCGTGCCGGACTTGTCCAGCCTGACTGGCCGCGGCATCAACATCGCCGCGATTTCGGTCGAGCGCGCCTACCTGGCGGTGCTGCGCGACAGAAACGGCAAATTGCGCGTCGTGCCCGGTCTCACCGAACGGACGAAGGATATCGCCGCAGGAACCGCCGCCGCGACGCCGTCGGCGCCGATCCCGGTGCGCATCGGCGAGATTTCCCTTAAAGATTCGTCGATCGCATTCTTCGACGCCGAGGTGCGCTCGCCACCGCTGGCCGTGACGCTGAACCAGGTCGAGGCGCGCCTCACCGCGTTGCGCATCCCTGCTCTGGACGAAGCCAGCTCGGTGCAGTTGTCGGCCCGGGTCCAGGGACCGTCCGGCAACGGCAGCCTGGACATTGACGGCACCCTCACCTTTGCCAGTCGAAACAGCGATATCCGGACCCGGATCCGCAACGTTGACGTGGTGACGCTGGAACCCTACCTGATCCGCAAGGCAGAAACCGGCGTGCGGCGCGGCACCCTGGACCTCGATCTCACCTCGCGCGTGGTCGCGCAGCGCATCCATGCGCCGGGAATCCTGAAGCTGAACAACCTGGAACTGCGCTCTGAAGGCGGCATTGGCACATTCATGGGTATGCCGCGCGATTCGGTGGTCGGCATGCTGCGCGAGCGCGACGGCAGCATCAGCATCCCGTTCACCGTCGAAGGCAGTCTCAACGACCCGAACTTCGCGCTAGATGGCGCCTTCAAGGCCCGCGTCGGTCTGGCGGCAGCTGCGACGCTGGGAATCTCGCTGCGGGACCTTGCCGACGCATTGAAGAATCGCGACAAGACCGGCGACCAGGCCGGCAAGGTGATTGATGCGCTGAAGGGCCTGCTCGGGCGCTAGGCCCGGCGGTGACGAGCGGCTAACGCGATTTGCGTGGTTTGCGTTTGACGGCGGCGGCCGGCTTGGCCGCTTTGGCGTCGGGCATGGCAGCGGTTTTCGGCGCCGCCTGCATCATGTTCAGCGCCCACGTTGCCGGGTTCATCGCACCAGCCATTTTGGCCAGCTGGTCCATGTCCGGATTGGGCGCCGACTCCGGCGATTTGCCGTGCTCGGCAAAGGTCGCCAGCAATCCCTGCTGGTACTTCATCGTCTGCAGCGACATTTCGATCATGCCGGTGGTGCCCTTGAGCCAGGCCAGCACGGTTTCCAGCTCGGCAATCTTCTTCTCCAGCTCCTTCGGATCGAGCATCGCGAACGGATTGGCCGCCGCCGTCTGCTGGGCATTGGCAGCCGGCGCAAACATCGACTGGAACATGGCGAAGTAATCCGGCAGGCCGGACGGGGGCGTGTTGGACATGGGGTTCAGGCGTTGTGCTTGCGGATGAAGTCGCGCACTTTCGGATAAATGATCTCGCGATACTTGCGGCCGCTGAATATGCCGTAGTGACCGACTGCGGGAGCAGTGTAATGCTGCCGCCTGGCGGCGGCAACACCGGTGCAAAGCGTATGCGCCGCCTCAGTCTGGCCGCTGCCGGAGATATCGTCGAGTTCGCCTTCGATGGTAAACAGCGCCGTCTTCCGGATGGCCTCCGGCGTCACCGGTTCACCCGCGACCACCATCGTGCCCTGCGCCAGCTGCTGCTCGTGAAACACGCGCACGATGGTATCGAGGTAATACTCGGCGGGCAGATCCATCACCGCGTTGTATTCATCGTAGAAGCGGCGGTGCGCCTCGGCACTCTCGCCGTCGCCTTCCACCAGGTGATTGTAGTAATCGTGATGCGATTCGAGATGGCGCTCGGGATTCATGGCGATGAAGCCGGACAGTTGCATGAAGCCCGGATAGACGCGCCGCATGGCGCCCGGATACTTGACCGGCACGCGCTGGATCACATGCTGTTCGAACCACCACAGCGGACGACGGCTGGCAAAGTCGTTGACCGCGGTCGGGCTCTTGCGGGTGTCGATGGGCCCGCCCATCATGGTCATG
>CAYQKN010000029.1:0-34315 GCA_964417885.1 uncultured Burkholderiales bacterium
GCCGGCGCACTGGCCAAGCAATTGCTGGTGCGAGTGCAGCTCGACGGCACCAAAGTGGTCGCGCAGGAACGGTTGCTGGTTGAGAAACTGGGCCGCATTCGCGACGTGCGCGAAGGGCCGGACGGCAACATCTACCTGCTGACCGATGCCGGCGATGGCGACCTGATCCGGATCGAACCGGCAAAATGACCGGTCATTGAAACCGGGCGGCGGCGGTCAGCCGCCGCCGAACGCGTCGGCCCAGCAATTGGGCGTCTCGTACAGGCGAACCTGCGACAGCTTGAGTTCGTGGCCAAACCGGTCAAGGTAGGCGTGTTCAAGGATCTGAAACGCAACTTTCACCAGGTTTTCCGCCGTCGGCACCACGTCCAGCACCACCGTCTTGTGCCCGCCGATCGCGGCCAGGAAATCAACCATCACGCGGTCGCCGCGGTAGACCAGAAACGCGTGGTCCCACAGGTCGACCAGCTTTTCGCTGGCGATGCGCTTGATGTCGCCGAAGTCCATCACCATGCCGTCATCGGCGGCACCTTCCTGGCGGATCACTTCCGAGGTCAGGGTGATCTCCAGCGCATAGCGGTGGCCGTGGATGTTGCGGCACTGGCTCTGGTGATTCGGCAGGCGGTGCCCGGCGTCGAATTCGAGGCGGCGGGTTATCGAGACGGTGGCGGGCATGGCGCATTCTACCTGCGGCAGCGGCATTTCCCGGGCGGCAACGCCGGCCGGCGGCTTGCCGTCACTCGCCGGTGGCGTTGCGCCGCAGGCGCGGCGCGAGATTTTCCCGCAGGTAACGGTCGGCCTCGGCGACCGGCATCGGCCGGCTGAAATAATAGCCCTGCACCATGTCGCAGCCCAGTTCGCGCAGCCGCTCCAGCTGATCGATGCGCTCGACGCCTTCCGCCACCACCGCCAGCTTCAGGCTCTGCGACATGGCGATGATGGCGCGCACGATCGCCTCGTCGTCGGGGTCGGTGGTGAGGTCGCGGACAAACGACTGGTCGATCTTGACGGTGTCGATCGGAAACTGCTTCAGGTAGCTGAGGCCCGAATAGCCGGTGCCGAAATCGTCGATCGCCAGCTTGATGCCGAGGGCGTCGATCTGGCGCAGCGCGTGGATCGCGTCCTCGTTGCCGCCGACCAGCACCCGCTCGGTGATTTCCATTTCGATCAGCTGCGGGTCGGCGCCGGTTTCGGCCAGCAGCGAGCGCACCATCTCGGCGAAGGATTTGCGGCGCAGCTGGACCGCGGACACATTGATGGCAATGCGCAGCGGCGTGCCTTCGCGCTGCCAGCGGGCGGCGGTGCGGAATGCCTCGGCGATCACCCATTCGCCGATCGGCACGATCAAGCCGGAATCCTCGGCCACCGAGATGAATTCCGCCGGCCGCAGCGTGACGCCGGCCGGATTTCTCCAGCGCAGCAGCACCTCGAACCCGACCAATGACTCCTGCCGCGCGGTGAACACCGGCTGGTAGTGCAGGCTGAAATCGCCCTCCACCGACAGCGAGCGGCGCAACAGCACCTGCAGCGACATGCGCTGCTGGGCCGCCACGTTCATGTCGCTGGTGAAATACTGGTACTGGGCGCGACCGCTCTCCTTGGCGTGGTACATCGCCGTGTCGGCGTGGCGCATCAGCGTTTCGGTGTTGTCGCCATCCGCGGGATAGACACTGATGCCGATGCTGGCGCTGATGTGCAGGTCGTGATTCTGCAGGTGGAAATTGCTCGACAGCAAATCGAGCAGCTTGCCGGCGACCGTGGTGGCATCGCCGATATCGTCGAGATCCGGAATGACGATGACGAATTCGTCGCCGCCGAGGCGCGAGACCGTGTCGACTTCACGCAGGCAGCTCTGGATCCGCACCGCCACCAGCTTCAGCAGCTGGTCGCCCAGCTGATGGCCGAGCGAATCGTTGATGGTCTTGAACTGGTCAAGGTCGATGAACAGCACCGCGACCCGGCTGCCCTGGCGGTCGGCGTGGGCGATCGCCTGGCCGATGCGGTCCTCCAGCAACAGGCGGTTGGGCAGGCCGGTCAGCGCGTCATGGTGGGCCAGGTAGGCGATCCGCTGTTCGGCTTCCTTGCGGGTGGTGATGTCGGCGGTAATGCCGATCATCTTTTCCGCCCGGCCCGTCGGCGAGCGACGCACCTGTCCGGTCACGCTCAGCCAGTGGACGCTGGCGTCCGGCCACACCACCCGGCACTCGGTGTCGAAATGCAATGCATGCTTGACCGCATGGCGGATGGCGCTGGCGATCAACTCGCGGTCCTCCGGATGAACGATGGACATGAACCCGGCGAAATCCTTGAATGCGGTGGCGCGCGGCAATCCGAACAGCGGCCCGAAGCCGTCGGAGCAGGAAAGCTGCGCGTTTTCCAGGTCCCAGAACCAGCTGCCCATGTTGGCGGCGTCCATCGCCAGCTGCAGGTGGGCCTCGCTCTGGCGCAATGCCGCCTCCGCCTGCTTGCGCCGGCTGATGTCGGCCAGCAGCACCATGGTGCCGACCGATTTGCCCGCCGCGTCCTTGATCGGCGCCACCGACAGGGAGACATCGAGCACCACCCCGTCCTTGCGCACGCGGCGCGTTTCCTCGAGCGACAGCATCATGCCCTGCTCGACCTGCTTGCGCATGATCGTGACTTCGGCGCGCATCTCTTCCGGCACAATCGAGCGCGCGGTGCCGACCACTTCCTCCGCTTTCCAGCCGAACAGCTTCTCCGCGGCCGGATTCCACAGCCGGATCACGCCGTCGAGATCGCGCGCGATGATGCCCAGCGGCGAGGCCTCGATGATCGAGCGCAGGGTCTGGTTGCTTTCGCTCAGCGTCCGCTCCAGCGTCTTGCGCTCGGTAATGTCGACAATCACGCCGACCAGGCCGGCGATCCGTCCCGACGCATCGACAAAGGTCGCCTTGTTGAAAATGGCGTCGATATGCTTGCCGTCGGTCAGGCGGGTTACCGCCATCTCATAGACCTGCGAGCCGCCCTTTTCAAGCAGCTCGCTTTCGACCACGTGATGCGTTCTTGCCGATTCGTTGCGGCTGGCCTCGAGGATGGTGCGGCCGAGATAGTCGCTGCGCGGTCGCTGGGTGTAGTTCTCGAACGCCTGGTTGCAGCCGATATAGCGCCCCTTGGCATCCTTGAAGAAAACCGGGTTGGGAATTGCCTCCAGCAGCTGGCGGCTGAAGCTCAGCTGGTCGCGCAGTTCGCGGGTTGCGCTCTCGGCCAGTTGTTCGGCTGCCGCCCGCGAACGAGACAGCGTGCGCAACAGCGCGTACAGCAGCACGGTCAGCAGCACGCTGACGAAAAGCGCCAATAACGGCAGTGGCTGAAGCAGCGGCAGGCTGGCCAGCCCGGTGTCGCTGAAGCGTACCTGCCACATGCGGCCGGCGACGTTGATCTGGCGGCTGATGACCTGGTTGTCGGGCAGCAGCGCGATGCTGCTGTCGGCGGGAAAGATGCGGTTGGCGACAGTGGCCGGCTCGGGACGCGAACCGGTTGCGCCGATATCGTAGACCTGCATGGCCGGCGTCGAGGCATCGGGCGGCCGGATTTGCGCGAACAGATCCTCGGCGCGAAACACGATGCTGACAAAGCCGGCCAGTTCGTTGAGCCGCTGCTCGGCGCTGCGGCTGGTCCGGCTGACTTCGAACACCGGCAGGTAAACGACCATGGCCAGCCGCGGATCCTTTTCCTGCACCAGGCGGTAGACACCGGTGGCGACCGGTTCGCCCAGGTCGCGTGCGCGTTCGGCCGCTGCCAGCGGTTCCGCACGCGACCGGATATCCAGCCCAAACGCGGGCTCGTTGCCGCGCATCGGCTCGATGTAATGCACCACCCAGTACTCCGGCCGCTGGCCGGCCGGCTTGATGGTGAAGGCGGGATAGCCGTCCGGATTGAGGGTGCGGTCGGTCTTGACGCCGCTTTCATAGACCTCGCGTTCGCCATCGTGGATGCGGCGGATGAACTGCGCACTCACCACGCCCGGAAACCGGCTTTTCAGCTCCAGCGACTCGACATAGCGGCTGAATTGATTGCGCGAGACGGATGGATCATGCCCGAACAGGCCTTGCAGGCCGTGGAGCAGGTCGACATAACGCTGCGCACGGCGCTCGATCAGGCCAAGTGTGTTCTCGGTGCGGATGTTGAAATCGACCTGGGCCCGGCGGTCGGTCAGCACGCCGGCCACATACCACGCTGCCAGCGACAGGACGAACCCGAGCGCCAGGATGACGTAGGCAAGACGATGGTGCCGGAGAATGCGCGTCATGGTTGGGGCCCTCTGTCGCGTCGCGTGAGCCGGATGCTCCACAACGTCCTGTAAGAGCGTTTTTCCTCACTATAGACCAAATCGATCAAAACGCTCTCCGGCGCGGCCGATCCCGGCGGGACGCGGCGCGGCCGACGGGGCTCGTTATCTGCGCGGCAAGCCGTTACAATAACGAATTATTGCAGCGCACAATAAATCCGGATTCACCCACCCAGAAACACCCCAACATGTCTCTCATTGTCCAGAAATACGGCGGCACCTCAATGGGTTCGCCCGAGCGCATTCGCGAAGTCGCGCGGCGCATTGCCCACTATCACCAGCAAGGTCACCAGCTGATCGTGGTGCCGTCCGCGATGTCGGGCGAAACCAATCGCCTGCTCGGGCTGGCCCGGGAGCTGAATCCGGAGCCGGATGGCCGCGAGCTGGACGTCATTGCGTCGACCGGCGAGCAGGTGTCGGTCGGACTGCTGGCGCTGGCGCTGCAGAACCTCGGCCTGAAGGCGCGCAGCTACACCGGCTGGCAGGTGAAGATCCAGACCGACAGCGCATTCACCAAGGCGCGAATTCTGTCGATCGACGATGACAATATCCGCCGTGACCTGGACGACGGCAACATCGTGGTTGTCGCCGGCTTCCAGGGGATCGACGAGAACGGCAACATCACCACCCTCGGCCGTGGCGGCTCCGATACCACCGGCGTGGCGCTGGCGGCGGCACTGAAGGCCGATGAATGCCAGATATTCACCGATGTGGATGGCGTCTACACCACCGATCCGCGGGTGGTGCCGGAGGCGCGCAAGCTGGAAAAGATCACGTTCGAGGAAATGTTCGAGCTGGCCAGCCTGGGATCGAAGGTGCTGCAGATCCGTTCGGTCGAATTCGCCGGCAAATACAAGGTCAAGCTGCGGGTGCTGTCGTCGTTCACGGCATACGATTCGACCGACACCGGCACGCTGATAACGTACGAGGAAGAAGACAACATGGAACAAGCCATCATCTCCGGCATCGCCTTTACCCGCGATGAAGCGAAGCTCACCGTCACCGGCGTGCCCGACCGGCCCGGCATCGCCTATGCCATCCTCGGTCCGATTGCCGAGGCCAACATCGACGTCGACGTGATCATCCAGAACACCTCGGTCGACGGCCTGACCGACTTTTCGTTCACCGTGCATCGAAACGACTTCAACAAGGCGATGGCCATCCTGAACGACAAGGTCAAGCCGGTAATCGAGGCACGCGACGTGCGCGGCGACAACAAAAGCGCCAAAGTGTCGATCGTCGGCATCGGCATGCGGTCGCACGCCGGGATCGCGGCCAAAATGTTCGAGTGCCTGGCGCGCGAAAACGTGAACATCCAGATGATTTCCACCTCCGAGATCAAGACCTCGGTCGTGGTCGACGAAAAATACATGGAGCTGGCGGTCCGTGCATTGCATCAGGCATTCGAACTCGATAAACTCCCGGCCTGATCCAACCCATCATCCGCAAGGCCGCGCGAATCCCGCGCGGCCTTGTCTTTTTCCGGAGCCAGCCATGTTTGGTTACAGAGCGGCAACTATCGCCGCATTCGCACTTGGAGCTGCCATGACCACCAACGCCCTCGCCGAGGAAGACCCGTACCTCTGGCTGGAAGAAGTGATGGGCGACCGGGCAATCTCGTGGGTCAAGGAACAGAATGCCAAGACGCAGAAAGTGCTGGAAGCGTCGCCGCAGTTTGCCGCCATCCGAAGCAAGTCGCTGGAGGTGCTGAATTCACGTGCCCGCATCCCGGCCGTGGTCAAGCGTGGCGACTGGTACTACAACTTCTGGCAGGACGAGAAAAACGTGCGCGGGCTGTGGCGCCGCACCACGTTGCAGGAATACCGCAAGGCGGAGCCGAAATGGGAAACGGTGCTCGACCTCGACCAGCTTGCGCGCGACGAAAAGGAAAACTGGGTGTGGAAGGGTTCGGCCTGCCTGTACCCGAATTACGATCGTTGCCTGCTGACGCTGTCGCGGGGCGGCGCCGACGCGGCGGTGGTGCGCGAGTTCGACGTTCCGGCCAAGGCCTTCGTCGCCGGTGGCTTCCAGCTGAAGGAAGCCAAGGGCAGTGCCGCCTGGATTGATCGCAACACGCTGTTTGTCCAAACCGATTTCGGACCTGGCTCCAGTACCAAGTCCGGCTACCCGCGCATAGTCAGGGAATGGAAGCGCGGCACGCCGCTGGAAAGCGCGAAGACGGTGTTCGAAGGCAAGGAGGCCGACATCAGCGTCAGCGCGTACCAGAACCAGCAGAAGGGCTACACCACGCGCCAGTTTGTCCGCCGTGCGGTGACCTTCTTCACTGCCGAGATGTACCTGCGCGAGGGCGACAAACTGACGCGGCTGGATATTCCGCTCGATGCCCAGGCCAGTTATGCCCAGGATATGTTGTGGGTGCGGCTCAAGTCGGCCTGGACGGCCGGTGACCGGTCCTATGCGCAGGGTTCATTGATTGCCATCGACTTCGAACGCTTCATGAAGGGGGAGCGCAATTTTGAGGTGCTGTTCGAGCCGACCAGCCGCAAGTCGCTGGCCGGCTGGACCCTGACCAAGAACTACCTGATCCTGAACGAGCTCGACAACGTCAAGAACCGGCTGCACGAGGTGCAGTACAAGAACGGGAAATGGAACCGCCGCGCCATCACCATGCCGGGGCTGGGCACGGTTGGTGCCAACGCGGTCGACGCCGACGAGTCGGACGACTACTTCCTGACCGTCACCGACTACCTGACGCCGTCGACCCTGTTCCTGGCCCGCGCCGGCGGCGATACGCGTGAACAGCTGAAGTCGCTGCCGGCGTTCTTTGATGCCAGCCCGTACCGGGTCGAGCAGTTCGACGTGGCATCCAGGGACGGCGAGCGAATCCCGTTCTTTGTCGTGATGAACAAGAACACCAAACTGGATGGCCGCAATCCGACGCTGCTGTACGGCTACGGCGGCTTCGAGGTCTCGCAGTTGCCCGGCTATTCGGCAACGGTCGGCAACGCCTGGCTGAACAACGGCGGCGTCTACGTCGTCGCCAATATCCGCGGCGGCGGCGAATTTGGCCCGCGCTGGCACCAGGCCGGGCTGAAAGCCAACCGGCAGAAGGTGTTCGATGATTTCATCGCTGTCGCCGAGGACCTGATTGCCCGCAAGATCACCGCGCCGCGCCACCTTGCCATCTACGGCGGCAGCAACGGCGGCCTGCTGGTCGGCGCCGTGGCCACGCAGCGCCCGGAACTGTTCCGCGCCGTGCTCTGCACCGTGCCGCTGCTGGACATGAAGCGTTATCACAAGCTGCTGGCCGGCGCCTCCTGGGTCGCCGAATACGGTAATCCGGATGACCCGAAGGAATGGGAGTTCATTTCGAAATACTCGCCGTACCACAACGTGAAGGCCGGCGTGAAATACCCGAAATTCCTGTTTGTCACCTCGACCCGTGACGACCGGGTACATCCCGGCCACGCACGCAAGATGATGGCGCGGATGATGGAGCAGGGGCATGCGGTGATGTATTACGAGAACATCGAGGGTGGCCACGCCGCGTCGGCCAATAACCAGCAACTGGCGTATCGCACCGCGCTGCAGTATTCGTTCCTGTTGAACGAACTCAAATAGCCGATAGTTTTGACGCGGGGAGGGCGGAAACGGTACAATCCGCCCTTCGCGAAATTGGCGGTACGGAGACCTGGCCGAGTGGTCGAAGGCACTCCCCTGCTAAGGGAGCATACGCCCAAAAGGTGTATCGAGGGTTCGAATCCCTCGGTCTCCGCCACGGTTTTCCGTCGAATTTGTCGGGAGATTTGTTCGTGAAATCAGCGTGATAGTGACAATGCACACGCTGATCAGTTATAATTGTCGCCGTTGCGCCCGTAGCTCAGTTGGATAGAGTACTTGGCTACGAACCAAGGGGTCGTGGGTTCGAATCCTGCCGGGCGCGCCAGTTTCAAATGAAACGCCACCTTCGGGTGGCGTTTTTCATTTTTTGCGCCTGGGCGAGCCACTTGCCGGGCGCGCCAGTTACATCAAGGGCTTACAGAAATGTCGGCCCATTTCTTTTGTTTCGGGTTACGTGTGGTTTACTTTGTGCCGCAATCTCGACTCAAACTGCACCACGGTAGCTGCCGGTGCCAGCAGGAGCAGCCCCGGCAGGCGCGGCAAGGCCCGTTTTTTTGCTGCATGTCGTGATGAGCGATCAGAACGGAAGCCAGCGTTTCGTCAACAACAAGAAAAGGTTGGCCCATGCATTCCGGCACGTTACGTAAATCTGCACACCTGCTGCTCCACAACCCGACCGGCAGGAATCCGCTGTCGGCGTGGCTGAACCGGCTGATTGCGCTGCTTATCGTCGCCAATGCCACCGCGGTCGCGCTGGAAACGGTGCCGAGCCTGTATCAGGGACGCGAGCAATTTTTTGGCGCGTTTGAGGCGGCATCGACGCTGTTTTTTCTGATTGAGTACCTGACACGACTCTGGTGCGCGGTAGAACAACCAAAGTACGCCAATCCGGTTTGGGGCAGGATTCGCTGGGCCATGTCGCCAGTCGCCCTGCTGGACCTGATCGTCGTTGCGACCTACTTCGCACCAATCGACTTGCGATTCCTGCGGCTGGCCCGGTTGCTGCGACTGCTGCGTGTGTTCAGCCTGGACGGAATGGCAAGTACCTATGAGCATTTGCGGGGCAGCATTGCCGCGCGACGGGAGTTGCTGCTGGTTTCGGCGGTGCTCATGCTCATTGCGCTTTTTTTCTCGGCTTCGCTGCTCTACTTTTGCGAGCATGAGGCGCAGCCAAACGTATTTACCAGTATTCCCGCCACACTCTGGTGGTCGGTTGTGACGCTGACAACAGTCGGCTACGGGGACATTTTCCCGATAACCGTTGCCGGCAAGATCTGTGCTGCATTTACCGCCATTTTTGGCGTGGGCGTCTTTGCGCTACCCGCTGCGGTGCTGACCGGCGCCGTGATAGAAGCCGGTAGCGCGGCTGCGGTGTGTCCGCACTGCGGGAAATCGGCGCATGTGAAGCCTTGATCGGATTTTTCGGTCGGCTTTGACGTGGCGCAACCCTGTTTGGCGCAGGTCCGGTAGATTGATAACATGGAAAAATCTGCCCCCGCCGAATGCCCCGTGCCTGCGACCGAAACCTCCCTGTTCAAAACGCTGGTTGAGTGTTCGGCGGACTTTATCGCCATGCTCGACCGCGACGGCGTCGTGACGTTCATCAGTCCGGCCATTGCGACCGTCGCCGGCTATCAGCCTGCGGAGGTGCTGGGCAAAAGACTGGTCGACTTCATCCACCCTGAGGATCAGGCTGTTGCCCGGCGCGCGTTGCTGGCCGCCTCGCCGGCGATGAATCGTGCCACCTATCGATACCGGCACCAGGCAGGCTCCTGGCTGTACATCGATACGCTGAGCAAGTACGCCATTGACGACGCGGAAGTCGGCGCCATCGTGGTCAACACCCGCGATGTCACCGCGCAGCGCCGGGCAGAAGAGTCACTGCGCAACGTGTCGCGGGCATTGAACGCGTTTTCAGCCGTCAGCACGGCGCTGATTGAGGCCGCCGATGAAACGGAACTGCTCGGCCAGGTGTGCCGCATCATGGTTGAGTCTGCCGGCTATCGCATGGCCTGGGTCGGCTTCGCGGAACCAGGCAACCACAAATCCGTGCGGCCGGTTGCCCAGTATGGCTATGAGTCCGGTTACCTGGCCGGCGCGAACATCACCTGGGACGAGAGCGAGCGCGGCCGGGGCCCGACCGGCGAGGCCATCCGCACCGGCACATCGCGCGTGAACCAGAACACCCTGACCAACCCGCGCATGCAGCCGTGGTGGCAGGATGCGCTGAAGCGCGGCTATAAGTCATCGGCCGCGATACCCCTGAGATCGGGCCAGGGTGTGTTCGGCGCGCTGACGGTCTATGCGCCGGAGTCGGATGCGTTCAACGCCGAGGAACTGCGGCTGCTCGAGCAATTGGCCGCGGAACTGGGCTACGGCATGATGGCGCTGCGCGCGCGTGCCGCGGCCGGGCGCGACACGGTCGCGTCGCGCGCCGGTCAGTGAAAGAACAGGTAGGCCACCCAGATCGCCGCCGCGACGCCCGCCACGTCCGCCAGCAGGCCATAGGTGATGGCATAACGCGTCTTGTTGATGCCGACGGAACCGAAGTAGAGCGCGATGATGTAGAAGGTCGTGTCGGATGATCCCTGCAGGATGCTCACCAGGCGGCCGACAAACGAATCGACGCCGTAGGTTTTCATCGCGTCAATCATCATGGCCCGCGCGCCGCTGCCGCTGATCGATTTCATCAGTGCGGTCGGCAGCGCGGCGGTGAAATCGGTGTTCAAGCCCAGCTGGGCGACGCCCCAGCTCATGCCACTGACCAGCATCCCCAGCACGCCCGAGTTTCGCAGCACGCTGATCGCCACCAGCATGCCGACCAGGTACGGGATGATGGTGAGCGAGGTCTGGATGCCGCCCTTGGCGCCTTCGATGAACGCCTCGTAAACGTTGACCTTCTTGATCAGCGCGCCGACGATGAACAGCACGATCACCGACAGCAGGATGAAGTTGGCCGCCACCTTCGACACCAGCTGGATCTCTTCCTTGCTCATGTACTGGCTGAAATACCAGACGATGCCGACCACGATCGCCGACATGCCGCCGAGCCAGGCCAGGACCACCGGATGGAACAGGTTGATGCGCTGCTTGATCGCGACTGCGATCAGTGCGACGAAGGTGCCGGCAAAGGTCGCGATCAGGGTCGGAATGAAAATGTCGGACGGGTCCTTTGCCCCCAGCACCGCGCGCTGCGCCATCACCGTCAGCGGAATCAGCGTGAGGCCGGCCGTCTGCAGCACCAGGAACATGATCTGCGCGTCGGTCGCTTCGTCTTTCTTCGGGTTCAGGGTCTGCAGGCTTTCCATCGCCTTCAGTCCGACCGGCGTGGCGGCGTTGTCGAGGCCGAGGAAATTGGCCGAATAGTTCATCACCATCAGCCCGGTGGCGGGGTGATCCTTCGGGATGCCGGGAAAAATGCGCGAGAAAAATGGCGAAATGACATGGGCGACGAACTGGATCGCGCCGGCTTTCTCGCCGATGGTCAGGATGCCCAGCCACAGCGTCATCACGCCGGCCAGCGGCAGCGAGATTTCCATCACGCCGACACGCGCGGACTCGAAAGTGCCGTCGACAATGCGCTTGAAGACATCGACATCGCCCAGCACCAACCACTGCACCAGCGCGGCGACAAAACCGACGATGAAAAAACCGGCCCAGATGTAGGTAAGAGTCATGGCGAGGAGGCAATCGTCGGTGCGGCGGTTGGCAGCCGGCTGGCTGCTGGTTCCCGGCCGCCGCCATCTGGCGACGGCGCCGGGAAACGTGCAGGTGTCGTGCAGTGCCGGTTACGGCGCGGCAACAGGTGCGCTTACTTGATGGTCACCCACAGCGGCGCGAACTTGTTGTCCGACCGGTGCACCAGCGAGACATTGGCGCGCGACACCCACGGGATGACCTGGCGGTGCAGCGGAATCACCAGCACCTCGTTTTTGACCAACTCGACGGCCTGGTTGATCATCGCCTGGCGCTTGGCGAGATCCATTTCGACGTCGGCCTTGTCGATCAGCTCATCGAGCGCCGCGTTTTTGAAGTTCCCGTAGTTGGTGTCGCCGGCGCCCTTGTCGTTGAGACTGTGAAACAGCGGCTTCAGGGTGAACATGCCGTCGCGATTGTTGTCGCCCCAGCCCTGCATGCAGGCGGAGAACTCCTTCTTCGGCGTGCGCTGGAAGTACTGCGCCTTCGGCATCGCGTCGACCTTGACGTTGAGACCGATGCGCGCCCACATCGCCGCCACCGCCACGCAGATTTTCTCGTCGTTGACGTAGCGATCGTTGGGGCAGTGCAGGGTGAAGCCGAAGCCGTTCGGATAGCCGGCCTCGGCCAGCAGTTTTTTGGCCGCCTCCGGGTCAAACGGGAAGCGCTTGTCCATCGCCGCGGGAATGCCTTCACCTTTCGGGTTCGGCGTCGCCAGCGCGGTCGGCGTGGCCAGCCCGCGCATCACCTGGGTCTTGATGGTGTTGATGTCGATGGCCTGGTAGAGCGCCATCCGCACCCGCTTGTCCTTGAACGGGTTCTTGCCCTTCACGTCCGAGAACAGCAGTTCGTCGCGCGCCTGGTCCAGCGTGATGGAAATGATGCGGGTCTCGTCGCCCTCCCATACCTTCAGGTCCTTGTCTTCCTTGAGCCGGTTCACGTCCTGCACCGACGGGTCGAGCACGAAATCGATCTCGCCGGATTTCAGTGCCGCCATGCGCGTCGCGTCACTGGTGATCGGCCGGTATTCGATGGTGTCGATATTGCTCTCGAATTTCTTCTCCTTCAGGCCCCACCAGTCGGGATTCTTCACGTGCACGATCTTGATCCCGGGTTCGACCGACACCAGCTTGAACGGCCCGGTGCCCATCGCGTTGCGCGAGGCGAAATTGACTTCCTTGGCGGAGAAATCCTGCGGGTTGACCGAGTTGTTCTTTTCCGCCCATTTCTTGCTCATGATCGGCACTTCGCCGATCGAGATCAGGCCGACCGGGTTCGGCGCGGCGGTGGTGAACTCCACCGTGTAGTCGTCGATCTTTTTCGCCACGCCGGCCGGGATCGCGTAAGTTTTGAACTGGTTGCTCTTGGCCGCGCGTTCGAACGAGAACACCACGTCGTCCGCGGTCATCGGTGAGCCGTCGTGGAACTTCACGCCCTTGCGCAGCGTGATCAGCCGCCTGGTCGGGCTCACCACCTTCCACGAGGTGGCCAGCCACGGTGTCGGATTCATGTCCTTGCCGGGCTGGATCAGGCGCTCATACACCAGCGCATTGATCGACTTGGTGAAGCTTTCGTCCTGCCCGTGCGGATCCTGCGTGGTGGCGTCGCCTTTCGAGGCCCAGCGGAAGGTCTTGGCTTCCAGCGCCGGCGACAGTGACGCGGCAATGCAAAACAGCAGACTCGTGACGATCATTCTAAGCAGCATGCCATCCTCCAGTTAACGATAGGTTTCAAGTCGGTCCAACCGGTTCGACAGTTTATGCATCCGGCTGCAAAACTGCCAGCGCGTGGAAATTGCCCGTGTGCGGCCGCAATCACCATTGACGCCCCTTGCATTTGGTATTAAATTGGTTCTATCCACAAACGCATACTATCCGAATTGCGCGAATGAGCGAAAAATCCCTGCCGTCCCGCGTGCAAACAGCCTGATGGCGGTCGACGCAGCGGGGCGCGCGCCGGACGCAGTCAGCAACGTGCGGCGGGGGCGGGAGCAGCAATTGGACGAAGGGATGGCCGCAGCGTGATCAAGAGCAAGATTGCCGAATTGAAGCCCAGTGTGCGCGATGCATCGCCGCTCTACCTGCAGCTGGCACGCAAGCTGGGCGAGGCCGTGCGCAGCGGGCGCTACCAGGCGCACGAGGCGCTGCCGTCGGAGCGCACGCTGTCGGAGTCGCTCGGCGTGTCGCGCGTCACCGCGCGCAAGGCAATCGACCAGCTGGTCGACCAGGGACTGATCGTGCGCAAGCGCGGGTCCGGCAACTACATCGCCCCGCACCTCGAGCAGCCGCTGTCGCGGCTCACCAGCTTTTCCGAGGAATTGCACCGCCGCGGTTACACGCCCAGTTCGCGCTGGCTGTCGCGCGCCATCACCGGCGCCACGCCGGACGAGCAGCTCAGCCTCGGCCTGTCGCCGTCGATGCAGGTGGCGCGGCTGGAACGCCTGCGGCTGGCCGACAATGTGGTGATGGCCTACGAAGTCAGCGTGCTGCCGCAGAGCGTGCTGCCGCATCCCGAACAGGTGCAGGCATCGCTGTACGAATACCTGACGCGCATCGGCCAGTCGCCGGTGCGCGCGCTGCAGCATATCCGTGCCATCAATTCGCAGCCGCGGCTGGCCGACCAGCTCGGTATCCCGGTCGGCCAGGCGGTGCTGTTCATCACCCGCGTCGGCTATCTCGAATCCGGCCAGGCAGTCGAGCTCACCCATTCCTACTGTCACAGCGACTACTACGATTTTGTAGCGGAAATGCGGCGCGAGTAGGCCGCATCGGATCGCCAGGCAATCGCGCCACATGACCACGCTCGCTGGAAACATCCTCACGCCGAAAGGATTCGTCCACGGCCGCATCGAGTTCGCCGCTGACGGCAGCGGCGCCGGACGCATCGTGCGGATTGAAGGGCAGGAGCGGGCGACCGCCGGCGTGCGCGATGACGCCGCGCCGATCATCGTTCCCGGCTTCATCGATGTGCATGTGCACGGCGGCGGCGGTCACGACATCATGGAAGGCGGCGACGCGGCGGTCCGGGTGGCCAGGCTGCATGCCGGCCACGGCACCACCGCGATGCTCGCCACCACCATGACCGCGCCGCGGTCCGACCTCGAACTCGCGTTCAATGCGCTTGCCCCGCTTTGCGGCGCGGCCGCAAACCCCGCGGCCGGCGGCACCGCGCGCATCCTCGGCGTGCATCTTGAAGGCCCGTTCATCAATCCCGGCAAGCTGGGCGCGCAGCCGGATTTCGCCCGGCCGATGAACGCGGATGAGCTCAATTTCCTGAACGACATCGCACCGATCCGGCTGATCACGCTGGCGCCGGAGATCAACCGCAACATGGACGCCATCGAGGCCCTGGTCGCGGCCGGTTTCCGGATCCAGATCGGCCACAGCCTGGGCAGCTATGAAGACGGGGTGAACGCCCTGGCCCGCGGCGCCGGCGGTTTCACCCACCTGTTCAACGCCATGACCGGGCTGCATCACCGTACCCCGGGCATGGTCGGCGCCGCGCTGGCGCACGCCGAGTACGCCGAGGTGATCCCGGACATGATGCACGTCCACGCCGGCGCCCTGCGGGTGGCGCTGCGCGCCATCCCGCGCCTGTTCTGTGTCACCGATTCGACGGCGGCATCGGGCATGCCCGACGGAGAATACCGGCTGGGCCGGCATACCGTCATCAAGTGTCTGGGCGGCGTACGGCTGGCCGACGGCACGCTGGCCGGCTCCACGCTGACCATGGACCAGGCGCTGCGCAACCTGGTCAACGAACTCGGGCTCGACCTGATCGACGCCTCGCGCCGTGTCTCGACCTATGCAGCCGATTACCTGGGCGTGACCGATCGCGGCCGCCTGGTGGCGGGGGCGATGGCCGATATCGTGGTGCTCGATCGCGACCTGAAGCTGTCGGCGGTGTTCGCCGAGGGCCGGCCGGTCGATCGCGGCGGGGCGGCGTCATGAACGCCGTCAGCACGACGCCGGTCGCGTCCCCGTCGCTGTCGGACATGCTGCGGGAGACGCGCGAGGCGCCGGCGGTGATCGCGCGGTTGATGGCGGACGGCGCCGCCGATTACCGGCGATTTGGCGAGACCCTGCGCGCGCAGGACCCCACCGCCGTGCTGACGGTGGCGCGCGGCAGTTCCGACCATGCCGCCCATTTCATGGCCTACCTGATCATGGCCCGGCTGGGCCGGCTGGTGACCTCGCTGCCGATGTCGCTGGTCACGCTGTACCAGTCAAAGATCCAGTGTCGCGGCCTGGCGTCGATGGCGTTTTCGCAATCCGGCCAGAGTCCCGACCTGGTGGCACCGATGCGCTATTTCACCGCCGGCGGCGCCATCACCGCGGCCTTCGTCAACGACGCCGGGTCGCCACTGGCGAAGGCGGTGCAATGGGTGTTTCCGCTGCAGGCCGGTGCCGAGCAGAGTGTGGCGGCGACCAAGAGTTTCATCGCGCAGCTGGTCGCGGGCGCGCGCGTGGTCGCGGCCTGGCAGGATGATGGCGAACTCGGCGCGGCCCTGCAGCGGCTGCCGGATGCGCTGGAGCAGGCGGTTCGCGCCGACTGGTCGCCCGCGGTGGAGGCGTTGCGCGACGCAGACCGCCTGTTCGTCATCGGCCGCGGCACCGGCCTCGCAGTGGCGATGGAGGCCGCGCTCAAGTTCAAGGAAACCTGTGCCATCCAGGCCGAGGCCTTTTCCGGCGCCGAGGTGAAGCATGGCCCGATGGCGCTGATCGGCGACGGCTTCCCGCTTCTGGTGTTCGCGCCGCGCGGACCGGCGCAGCCCGGCCTGCTGGCGCTGGCCGCCGACATGCGCACGCGCGGCGCGCGGGTGCTGCTGGCCGCACCGGCCGGCACCGCCGGGGCGGATCTGCCGCTGGTCGAGTCCGGCGCGGTCGACCTCGACCCGGTATCGGCGATCCAGAGTTTCTATCCGATGGTCGAGGCGCTGGCGCGGGCGCGCGGCTTCGACCCCGATCGACCCAAGCACCTGGCCAAAGTGACGCGGACCCACTGACATGACCCCCATCCCCAAGACCGAGACGCCGAGCGAACTGCATCGCACGCTCGACCAGTATCCGGCCGACGAACTGGTCAAGGCTTTTGCCGCCGACCAGCTGGAGGCGGTGCATGCGGTGCAGGCCGCCGCGGCCGAGATCGCCGCCGCCGTCACCGCTGCCGTGCCGCGCCTGCAGCAGGGCGGCAGGCTGGTCTACGTCGGCGCCGGCACCTCCGGCCGCCTGGGCCTGCTCGACAGCGTCGAGCTGTATCCGACCTTCTCCTGGCCGCGCGATCGTTCGCTGGCGCTGCTGGCCGGCGGCCCGCACGCGGTCTATCGCGCCATCGAAGGCGCCGAGGACGATGCCGACCAGGGTGCCGAGGATATTCGCCTGAACGATGTCGGCATCAATGACGTGGTGATCCTGCTGGCGGCGTCCGGCGCCACACCCTATGTGCTGGGCGCGCTGGATGCGGCGCGCGCCGCCGGCGCGCTGACCATCGGCATCGCCAACAACGCCGATGCGCCGGTGGCGCAGCGCGCTGCCATCGGCATCACCCTCGACACCGGCGCCGAGCTGATCTCCGGCAGTACCCGGCTCAAGGCCGGCACCGCGCAGAAGATCACCCTCAACACCCTGTCCAGCTCGATCATGGTGCGGCTCAACAAGGTGTACGGCAACCTGATGGTCGACCTCAAGCCGACCAACGCCAAGCTGGTGCGGCGCGCGCTGCGATTGACCATGCTGGCCACCGGCGCCGACGAAGCCGCGGCGCGCAAGACGCTGGAGGCGTGCGAGTTCCAGGTCAAGACCGCCATTGTCGCCATCCTCGCCAGCGTCGATGTGGCCGAAGCCGCGTCGCGCCTGGCGGCTGCGCACGGCAGCGTGCGCGGCGCCATCGCCCGATGATCCAGCCGGCCGCCGCCGCGCCGGCCGCGCGCAACGCCTGGTGGTGGATTCCCTCGCTCTATTTCGGCCAGGGGATTCCCTACGTGGTGGTGATGACGCTGTCGGTCATCATGTACAAGAATCTCGGCGTCTCCAACACCGACATCGCGCTCTACACCAGCTGGCTTTACCTGCCGTGGGTGATCAAGCCGCTGTGGTCGCCGCTGGTGGATATTTTCCGCACCAAGCGGTTCTGGATCGTCGCGCTGCAGCTGCTGATCGGCGCCTCGCTGGCGCTGGTGGCGCTGACCCTGCCGCTGCCGCATTTTATCCAGATCACGCTGGCGGTGTTCTGGCTGATGGCATTCAGTTCCGCCACCCACGACATCGCCGCCGACGGCTTCTACATGCTGGCACTGCCGCAGCACCAGCAGGCGGCGTTTGTCGGCGTGCGCAGCACCTTCTATCGCATTGCCATGATCGCCGGGCAGGGCGGGCTGGTGTTCCTTGCCGGCACCCTGACCGAGAACACCGGCAACGTCACGCTGGCGTGGCAAATCGTGTTCTTCGTCCTGTCGGTCATGTTTTTCCTCCTCTTCGTCTGGCACAAGCTGGTGCTGCCGCATCCCGCGGTCGATCGTTCCACCGCCGGCGAAGGCAGCGCGCTGGCGCAGTTTGTCGAAACTTTTGTCACCTTTTTCCAGCGCCGCGACATCCTGCTGGTGCTGGCCTTCCTGCTGACCTTCCGCCTCGGCGAGGCCCAGGCGCTGAAGCTGGTCACGCCATTCATGCTCGACCCGGCGGCGAGGGGCGGCCTCGGCATGACCACCGCGCAGGTCGGCGTGGTCTACGGCACCGTCGGCGTGATTGCGCTCACACTGGGCGGATTGCTGGGCGGCTTTGCCATCTCGCGCGGCGGCCTCAAGCGCTGGATCTGGCCGATGCTGTTCGCCGTGCACATTCCCAACCTCGCCTTTGTCTACCTGTCCTTCGCCCAGCCCGGCAGCGCATGGGTGGTCGGCACCGCGATCGCCATCGAGCAATTCGGCTACGGCTTCGGCTTTGCCGCCTATCTGCTGTTCATGATCATGATCTCGGACGGCCCGCACAAGACCGCGCACTACGCCATCTGCACCGGCTTCATGGCGCTCGGCATGATGCTGCCGGGGATGGTGAGCGGCTGGATCCAGACCCAGCTCGGCTACCCGCAGTTTTTTATCTGGGTGTGCGTCTGCACCCTGCCGTCGATTGCCGTTACCGCGTTCCTGAAGATCGATCCGCAGTTCGGCCGGAAAGTGGAGCAGTGAGGTGAGCGCGCCGATGGCGGCAGGCCGGCTGGTTTCGCTCGACGCGTTCCGCGGCTTCACCATCGCCGCCATGGTGCTGGTGAACAATCCCGGCGACTGGTCGCATCTCTATTCGCAGCTGGCGCATGCCGCCTGGCACGGCTGGACCTTCACCGACTGGATCTTCCCGTTCTTCCTGTTCATCTGCGGCGTGTCGATGAGCTTTTCGCTCGGCCGCCGGGCCGAGGCGGGCGACGACAAGCCGGCCCTGCTGCGGCAGCTGTTCAAGCGGGCCGCCATCATTTTCCTGATCGGCCTGCTGCTGAACCTGATCCCCGCGTTCGATTTTTCCAGCGTGCGCATTCCCGGCGTGCTGCAGCGGATCGCGCTGTGCACCATGCTGGCCGCGCCGATCGTGGTCTATTTCAGCTGGCGGCAGCAGTGCGTCTGGATCGTTGCACTGCTGACGGCCTACACCCTGCTGATGCTGTGGGTGCCGGTACCCGACCTGCAGGGCCGGGTGGCGGCCGGCGTGCTGGAACCGGGCCGCGACCTGGGTGCCTATGTCGATCGGCTGCTGCTCGACGGCCACCTGTGGGCCAAGTCGAAAACCTGGGATCCGGAAGGCCTGGTCAGCACCCTGCCGGCGCTGTGCACCCAGCTGTTCGGCGTGCTGCTGGGACGCTGGCTGCTGTCGGCGGCCGGCCGCGCCGAGAAGACGGTGTGGATGATGCTGGCGGGGCTGCTCTGCCTGTGGCTGGGCGCGATCATCGATGCCACCTTCATGCCGATCAACAAGAATCTCTGGACCACCTCGTATTGCATCTTCATGACCGGCTGGGCACTGCTGCTGTTCGCCGCGTTCTACTGGCTGATCGACGGCAACGACTCCGCGGCGTTGCGTGAAGTGTCGCGCCGCTGGCTGCAGCCGTTCACCATCTACGGCATGAATGCGCTGTTCATCTTTGCTTTCTCCGGCCTGGTGGCGAAAATGCTGGTGGCGATCAAATTCAGCTATAACGGAACGCCGGTGGCGCTGAAGTCGGTGCTGGTGGCGCCGCTGAAGGCGCTGCCGGTGACGCCGGAAACGGCTTCCCTGCTGTTTGCCCTCCTGTTCAATGGCGCCATGTTTGCCATTGCCTGGTTCATGTGGAAAAAGAAATGGTTTGTGAAAGTCTGAGAATCGACATGCGTGTGATCCGAAAGCCAAACTCCAGCACCAGCGCGGCTCCCAGGCCGAAAATGGCTGGAAAGGCGCGCCAAATGGCGATCTTCGTTATGGGCAGTGTTGCCATGCTGCTGGCGGGCTGCGCCGACCTGGCTCCCGGACGCCCCGATGCGGCGGATGCCCGCACGCCGCCGCCCGCGCCGCGCGAATTCCGCGCGGCCTGGGTGGCGACGGTCGCCAACATCGACTGGCCGAGCAAGCGGGGGTTGAGTGTTGAGCAGCAGAAAAGCGAGATCGTGCAGATTGTCGAACGGGCGCGCGCGCTAAATCTAAACGCGCTGATCGTGCAGGTGCGGCCGAGCGCGGATGCGATCTATCCGTCCGCTTACGAGCCGTGGAGCGAATACCTGACCGGCGAGACCGGCAAGCCGCCGCAGCCGTTCTACGATCCGCTGCAGATGTGGATCGACGAGGCGCACCGCCGCGGCATCGAACTGCACGCCTGGTTCAATCCGTACCGGGCGCGTCACACCGCGGCCAGGTCGGCCCCGTCGCGCGATCACATCGCCAAGACCCACCCGGCGCTGGTGAAGGACTACGGCGGCTACCTGTGGATGGACCCGGGCGAGCCGGTCGCCGCCCAGCGCACGCTGGATGTGATCCTCGACGTGGTGCGCCGCTACGACATCGACGGTGTGCACATCGACGACTACTTCTATCCGTACCCGGTCACCGATCCGCCGGCTGCGACGCCGGCGGTGCCGAAGCCGGTCGAGGTCGATTTTCCCGATGACGCGGCGTGGAGCACCTACCTGCTCGCTGGCGGCAAGCTGGCGCGCGCGGACTGGCGGCGGCAGAACGTCGATCTTCTGATTGAGCGCATCTACAAGGGCATCCATGCCGAGAAGTCCTGGGTCAAGTTTGGCATCAGCCCGTTCGGACTCGGTCGCCCGGACCGGCGGCCGCCCGGCATCGCCGGTTTCAGCCAGTACGACAAGCTCTACGCCGACGTCGAGCGCTGGCTGCGCGAAGGCTGGCTGGATTATTTCGTGCCGCAGCTGTACTGGCCGATCGAGCAGGCCGCGCAATCGTATCCGGTGCTGCTCGATTACTGGGCGAAGGAAAACGTTCGCGGCCGGCATCTGTGGCCGGGGCTGTTCACCAGCCGGATCGAAAAGGACAGCACGGCAAAATCGTGGAAGACCGACGAGATCGTCAACCAGATCCGGCTCACCCGGCAGCGCGCGTCGACCGATGCCATGTTGCAGGGACATGTGCATTTCAGCATGGTGGCGCTGATGGACAACCGGCAGGGCCTCAACGACCGCCTGCAATCCCTGTACGCGATGCCGGCGCTGTCGCCGGCGATGCCGTGGCTGAACGACAACGCGCCGCCGGCACCGCTGCCGCGCGTATCGCGGCTGCCGGGGGCCAGGCGCGCGCTGGCGCTGGTGGTGCAGGCGGGCTCGGCCGACGCGGTGTCGCAATACGCGGTATGGACCCGGCACGGAGAGCGCTGGAACTTCACCACGCTGCCGGCGATTGGCGCTTCCGGCTACGACGCGCGCAGCGGATCGATGCGGCTGGCTGAACTCAGCATTGCGGATTCGCCGGCCGGTGCGGCCGATGAGATCAACGCCATCGTCGTCTCGGCCGTCGATCGTGCCGGCAACGAGAGCAGGCGGGTGCGGCTGCGGCTGGGCGCTGACGGCTTCCGGGAGGAGCCATGAACGCGATCGGCGCGCTGGGACTCGGCATCGACGCCGGCGGCACCCAGACCCGCTGGGCGCTGGCGGATGCGACCGGCGAGATTGTTGGCGAGGGCAGCGTGGCCGGGCTGAGCGCGCTCGAGATGGGCAGCGATGCCGGCCGCCAGCGCATCCGCCAGACGCTGGGTGAGCTGGCCCATGCCGTGCGCGCCAGCGGGCGGCCGCTGCGCATCCATGCCGGTCTCACCGGCTTCAGCGAGGGCGGCGACACGCTGCGCGCGCTGATCGCGGAATCGTTCGGCCTGATGGACAACGAGGTGGTGCTGGGCAGCGATATCGAGATCGCCTGCCTCGACCTGTTCAAGCCCGGCGAGGGCATCGTGGTCTACGCCGGCACCGGTTCGATCGCGGCCTTCATCGACGCGCGCGGCCAGTTCCATCGCGCCGGCGGGCGCGGGGTCATCCTTGATGACGCCGGTGGCGGATTCTGGATCGCGCGCGAGGCGCTGAAGCACATCTGGCGCGCCGAAGACGAACAGCCAGGCTGCTGGGAACAATCGCCGCTGGCGGTGGCGGTGTTCAAGCGCATCGGCGGCAGCGACTGGGCCAGCACCCGCGAGTTTGTCTACGGCGGCAACAGCAGTGCGTCGCGCGGCGAGATCGGCAAACTGGCGCTGGCCGTCGCAGAGGTGGCCGCGGTCGACGCGGTGGCGCAGGAAATTCTCAACGAGGCGGGGCGCGAACTGGCGCGGCTGGCGCGCGCCATGATCCAGCGCTACGGTCCGCGGCCGGTGGCGCTGACCGGGCGGGTGCCGCAGCTGCACCCGTCGATCGAGAAATCGATGCGTCTGGCCCTGCCGCTGTCGACCCAGCTGACGGTGCGCAACAGCGAGGCGCATCTGGCGGCCGCACGCATCGCCGCCCGCCAGACCCGGAGCATCGCATGAGAAAAGTGCTGCTGTTGATGATCGTGCTGTTGCTGGCCGGCTGTGCGACCGGGCCCTATATCGATTCGACCCATGTGGCGAAGAGCCAGGACAGCCGGGTGCAGTACCTGGTGATCCACTACACGGCGCTTAACACCGAGCGCTCGCTGAAGGCGCTGGCCTTTGGCGGCGTCAGCAGCCACTACCTGGTCAACGACAATGTCGAGCGGGGCTGGCCGACCATCTACGGGCTGGTTGATGAAGACCGGCGTGCGTATCACGCCGGGGCCAGTTCCTGGAAGGGCAACACCCAGCTCAATGCCAGCTCGATCGGCATCGAGATCGTCAACCTCGGCTACCAGGACACGCCCGATGGCCGCGTCTGGTTCGATTACCCGCCGGCGCAGATCGATGCGGTGATCGCGCTGGTGAAGAAAATCGTCGCCACCCACAACATCCGGCCGGAGCGGGTGCTGGCGCACAGCGACATCGCGCCGCAGCGCAAGCACGATCCCGGTCCGCGCTTTCCGTGGAAACGGCTGGCCGATGAAGGCCTGGTGCAATGGCCCGATGCACGCAAGGTCGCCGAGCGCATGCCGGCGTTCGAGAATCCGTTTCCCGACATGGAGTGGTTCCAGCAGAACCTGGCGCAGCATGGCTTTGCGGTGCCGCTGAACGGCGAACTGGACGAGCCGACGCGGCGCGTGATCGCCGCGTTCCAGATGAAATACCGCCCGGCCAATTTCGACGGCCTGCCCGACGCCGAGACCGCCGCGCTGCTCGATGTGCTCAATTCCCCCGACCGTCCCACCCGATGACATGAAAACCCGCGCCGCCGTTGTGACGATGTGCATGTTCAACCTGCTGACCGGAGGCCTTGTGAACGCCAATCCCCCGCCTGCCACCCATGCCACGCCGACCGCGCCCTGGGCGGCGCTCGACGCCGAACTGGCGGCGGTGGTCAGCGATGCGGCGCGACCGCTGTCCAGCCTGTCGGTGCTCGCCGTGCGCGAGGGCACGGTGATTTACCAGCAGCAGTTCGGGCAGCGCTCGATCGATGCCGACGATCCCAGGCGCAGCAAGCCGGCCAATGCCGACACCCTGTACCGCATCGCCTCGATCTCCAAGCTGGTCACCACGCTCGGCCTGATGCGGCTGGTGGAAGACGGCAAGCTGGCGCTCGATACCGACATCAGCGAGTACCTCGGCTACAAGTTGCGCAACCCGCATTTTCCCGATGCGCCGATCACGCTGCGGATGCTGCTCACGCATACCTCCTCGCTGCGCGACGATGCCGGCTATTACTGGGACGCCAAGCTGAATGTCGACCTGAAGGACGTGCTGGTGGCGGGCGGCAAGCTGCACGGCAACGGCGCCATGTGGGCCGCCAACGCGCGGCCCGGTGCCTATTTCCAGTATGCAAACCTGCCGTGGGGCGTGATCGGCACCGTGATGGAACGCGCCAGCGGCGAGCGCTTCGACCGGCTGATGCGCCGGCTGGTGCTGGACCCGATGGCGCTGCGCGGCGGCTTTCACCCGGCCGATTTTTCGCCCGCCGATCTCGACAACACCGCCACGCTCTATCGCAAGCGCACCGAAGTCGGGGACAAGGAAATCTGGAACACCGCCGGACCGTGGGTGGTGCAGGTCGACGACTATCGCCGCGACGCGCCGAAGCCGCGGGCCACAGCCGATTACATCATCGGCAGCAACGGCACGCTGTTCGGGCCGCAGGGTAATTGCCGCCTGTCGGCGCAGTCGCTGGCCCGCATCATGCTGATGCTGATCGGCGACGGCATGCTCGACGGCAAGCGCATCTTGAAGCGCGAGTCGGTGGAAACAATGCTGTCAGTACAGTGGCGTCACGACGGCAGCGGCGGCAATGGCACCAGCACCTATGGCAGTCATCCGAGCGCGATGAACCAGTGGGGTCTGGGAAACCAGCACTTCCTCGACATTTCGGTGCCGGGCGGCGGCGACCGGCTGGTGGAGGGAGGTGGTTTTACCGCGGTTGGCCACACCGGCAATGCCTGGGGACTGACTTCGGCGCTGGTATTCAATCGCGCCAGCCGCAGCGGCATGATTTTTCTCATCGGCGGTCACGGCTTTGATCCCGACACCTACCCGGGCAAGTATTCGTCCTACAAGCGGCATGAGGAGAAAATCCTCACCGCGCTGTACCGCCATGCCATTGCCGGCGGCAAGTGAACCACGCCCGTGCATAACCGATTGCAGAACGCCATGAACGCAGCGAAACGCATTGTTCCTGTCGCGCTTGTCCTCATGCTGGTGTCGGGCGCCTGTGCCGTGATCCCGCCGGCCTCGCCAGCGGCACCGGCGCGCGCACCGGCCAGCGTGCTGCCGCTGCCCTATACGGTCGAGCGCTTCAGCCTGCCCGGCCCGGTCGCCGGCGTATTGGTGAAAGTAAACCTGAACGACCCGCGGGTGCGGGTGACGGTGGCGCTGGCCGACGAAACCGATCCCGACGGCGACGGCCCCTGCGTCGGTCAACTCGACACCACCAGCCAGGTGGCGCGCAAGCGCGATTTCGACATCACCATCAACGCCAGCTTCTTTGAGGTGCCGAGGACACGCGAATTCAACGGCCGCAAGATTTCCTATCACGTCGCGAACTGCGGCTACCCGGTCGGCTGGCATTATTCCGGCGGCAAGCTGGTGGCCCGGCCCAACGCCGAGAACATCCGCTCGACCATGGTGGTGCATCGTGACGGCCGCGTGTCACTGCACGACGCCCTGCAGGACTTGCCGCCCGACACGCAATACGCCGTCAGCGGCAATGCGATGATGCTCCGGGAGGGCAAGGTCACGCCGCCGGCGCGCGACGCGACGCGCCACCCGCGCAGCGCGGTCGGCTTGTCGGCCGATGCGCGCACGCTCTTCATCATCGCCATCGACGGCCGGCAGGAATCACACAGCCGCGGCGTCACGCTGGCCGAACTGGCGGAGGTGCTGATCAAATTTGGCGCCCACCACGCCATCAACCTCGACGGCGGTGGCAGCACCGCGCTGGTGATCAAGGACCCGGGAACCGGTGTCTATGCGCTGGCCAACCAGCCCTCGGATCTGTCGAGCCTGAAGCTGCCGATACGCGGCGAGCGGCCGGTGGTGGATGTGGTGGGGATTCGGATTGAATAGCGCTGGGGCAGCGCTCCGGAATCAGCGGGTGCCGCGGATCAGGTAATGGAAAATGGTGTCTGACCCTAATTACTCTGATGGAAAATGACGTCTGATCCGAATTGCAACGTTCCAAAGTTACTATTGTGGATGCGATGGCTGTCGTCGGTTGCTGCACCAATCGTTCTGATTTTCGGTGTGAGCTACGCAGCGCGCTATGGTTTTTCGCGGGTTGTAGAGCCCTATCTCGCGCTATTTTTTGTGACCGCATACGTGGCGAGATTTCTGTTTCTAATGTCATACAAGCGAGCGGCTGATCTTGTCGGAACTCGTGTCAATGAAGGTGACCACGAACTCGACTCTCTGTACAACTCGATTGCTTGCATCTCAATCATCTTTTTGTTGCTTGTGGCCGCACTCCTGCCGTCCAGAAGAGGCTGGCAATAAGAAAGAAGAACTGAGGTCAGACTGAGCTGCCCCGGGCTTCGTGGACACCTTTCGCATCCGCGACTGTCACTGATTGAACGACAAAACTCCAGCACTGGCGAGCCTTCCAGGCCGAAAATGCCCTGAGAGCCGCGCCAGTGCTGGAGTTTTACTGCCAGCATGTCGCTAACGTGCGTCCATCCCGGCGTCGCGCGCGCGACGCCGGGATGCGGACTTATTGCTTCGGCTTGGCAGCCGGCTGCACCACGGGCGTCACATCACCGATCTCGATTACCGGCAGTTTTTCACCCAGGCTGCGCGCCATCGAGCGTTCGACAAAGTTGGTGAACAGGACCGCCAGCCGCTCGACCGGGATGCTCTTGGCCACGTCGATTGCGGTCGAGGTCGGATCGAATATCTTCTGGTATTCAAAGTTGGCGGCCTTGTCCAGTACCTTCAGCGTCTTGGCATCGAACACCCAGGTCTGGGTGTAGTTGTAGGGCGCCACGTAACGCTTGGAATTGTGGCCGGACTTGCCGTCGGGGGTGATGGTTTCCTCGCCGTCGTTGCCGCTGAATTCGATCCCGCTCTCGTCCTGCAGGCTGGAACCTTCCAGCGGCTGCACGTAGATGCCGATGCCCTCAAGCTTGCTGGCCATGCCCTTGCGTTCGGAGAACTGGAACTTCGGTGTCACGACGATGATGGTGTCCCATTCCTGGCGCTGGGGAAACTTCTCCAGCACGTCGAGCAGTTTTTTCATCGCCACGTTTTCGCGCTCGACCGGAATCACGCCATCCATTTCCAGCGGGTTCAACCGGGCGAGGATGCGCTTGCTGCCGGGGTCGCGTTGTTCGATCGCCTTGTCGAGGCCTTTCAACACCGAGCTGTTGATGGCGTCGTTCGGCACCCGGATCACGTCGCGGCGGAAATTGTCGATGATGTTGGAGCCGACGTTCTGCTTCTGCGTCACCACGGTGAACTGGTCACCGACGGCGGAAATGAGCGCATATACCTTGGGCTTGGCTGGGGCAGTGCTGTCCTGGGCGTGTGCCGCGCCGGTGGCGGCGATGGCGATGACGGCGGCCAGCAGGCGGATCGGGTTTTTCATGTTTTTTCCTTTCAAAATGGTGGCGGTCGTCTGCTGATTTGACGCGAGCGGCCGGATTGGTTCCCGGCAACATTGCGTCAAGCTTGGTCACATTTCGCCACGATGCGGCGGGCGATGCGATCAGCAGTAATGACGCGCAGTTTGCACAGTCTGCGCCGGCGTTGCGACCGGCCTGCGACAGACCAAACGCCGGGGGTGATGAACAGTCGGAATCGGCCGACGAATTGGCCGCGCGACCTTGCCGCGTGACAAATCAGACGGCAGGCGGCGGAGTGTAATCCAGAATCGGCCCGCGCGTTTTGCGCATCAACAATTCAGATTGGCCGTCGACCAGGTAATTCTTCAGCTCGCCGACCGTTTCGTAGCCCAGCCGCCGGTAAAGGCGCTGCGCGCCCTGGTTGAACGACGACACGCACAGGAACACGTTGGCGTGGTCACGAAAAATGCGCTGCTCCGCGAACCCGACCAGTGCGCTGCCGATGCCACGACCGCGATAAGCTTCTGTTACGCCGACCGTCTGCAGGTAACCGGCCAGCGGACCGTTGCAGTTGAGAACCAGGAATCCGGCGAACGCGCCGTCGAGTTCGGCGATGAAATGCTCGCGGCCCGGGACCTGCATCATCGCCTGTGCGCGCTCGACGCCGATGTTGAGCGTCCGCCACGGGTCGGTGGCGGCCATCAGCCGCGCCGCCAGTTCGCGGTCCTGTGCCTGGTCGGCGGGACGGATATTGAGCATTGGGCAATGCTACTCGCTGACGGCGGCTTCGAGCAGGGTCAGCGTGCGGCGGCCGGTATCGAGCCGCGCCCGGACACCGATCGGCAGCGTGAACTGGTGCGCGATGTGGCCGAACGAGTAGCCGTAGACCGCCGGCACCGGTGAAGCGGTGAAATGGTGGTCGAGTACTTCGCTCAAGCTGAGCGACTGGTCATCCGGCGGCGCATTGCCGCGGGTGAACACGCCCAGCATCACACCGGCCGCCTCGCCCAGCCCGCGCCCGTTGCCCGGCACGCTCTGCTGCAATTGGGTCAGCATGCGGTCGACGCGATACGGCGGCTCGCGCACTTCCTCCAGGAACAGCAGGTGGCGGCGGATCTCGGCCGCGTAGGGCGTGCCGGCCAGCGCCGCGACAATCGACAGGTTGCCGCCGATCAGCGGGCCTTCGGCGATGCCGTCGCGAAACGTGCGCAGCGCGAACTCCGGCTGGGTGGCGGCGCGGCGCTCGTTTTCGATCGACAGGTTGATCTCGGTCTCGCGCCGCGGGGACATCAGCACCGCCTGCATCTGGCTGACGGCGTAGTCGTTCGGCGTCGACCAGGCCACCGGGCCGTGAAACGTGACCAGGCCGGCGTGCCGGTACAGCGCCAGGTGCAGCGCGGTGATGTCCGAATAGCCGATCAGGATCTTGGGGTGGCGGCGAATGAGCGGGTAATCGATCCCGGGCAGCAGTCCGCTGCAACCCGATCCGCCGCGCGCGGTCCAGATCGCCTGCACCTCGCGATCGGCGAACATGGCGTGCAGGTCGTCGAGACGCTGGCGCACGGTGCCGGCATAGCCGCCCCACGCGGCGCGCAGGTTGCTGCCCGGCTTGACCCTGAAGCCGAGCGATTCCAGGTTCTGCACGCATTTCTGGATGATGCGGTCGTCGAGCACGCCACCGGGCGCGATCAGGCCGACCAGGCTGCCGGCACGCAACGCCGGCGGCTTCACCAGCGGCAGCGGTCGCGCGCGTTGCGGGGCAGACATGGCCGGCCACGCCCCTGCCGCTGCACTGGCGGCGAGCCATTTGCCGAAATCGCGCCGGTTCATCGGTGTCAATGCAATCTGAAGTTTAGGGGCGAAAAAAATGCAGGGAACCGAAAGGTACCCTGCATTCTCGCAAAAGCCTGCCCTTGCGGGCAGGGGGAGAGGGTCACTTGAAGCGATAGGTCAGGCGCAGGGTGTACGCACGGCCACGCGGGTTGGCAACACGCGGATCCCATGCCGTGCCGGCCGCAAAGTCCACGTTATGCGCGGTGAACGGCGGATCGGTGTCGAGCAGGTTCTTGATGCCGCCGGTGATGGTCAGGTTCTTGAAGCCCGAGTAAGTCGCCGAGACGTTGTAGACGATGTACTCGGATACGTTCGGGTTGTAATCCGGTGCGCGCGCCACGCCGGACGGCACTTCATCCTTGTAGCTGGAGGTGTAGTACTGGCTCAGCGTGCCGCTCCAGTTGCCCTCGGTATAGGTGAAGCGCGCGGTGTGCTTCCAGCGCACGAACAGGTCCTGCACATCCCATTGGCCTACCAGCTCGCGATAGTCTTGCGTTTTGAAGATGCGGCTGCGGAAGCTGTCGACATAGGTACCGTCCAGCGCGGCGTTCCACTTGCCTGGACCCAGGCGGCCATTTGCCTGCAGGCCGACTTCCACACCACGGGTGATGTCGCCGTCGGCGTTGACCAGGCCGCCACGGATGTAGCCGCCGGTTTCGTCGATACGGCCGGTTGGGCCCCGCACGATGGCATCCGGGAAGGTCGCCGGATTGGCGATCACAATCTGCGGCGTCACCACGTAGATGCGATCGGTACGCTTGATTTCGTACAGATCAAAACTGGCGCTGGCCCAGTCGACCGGCGCAAAGACGAAACCGAGGGACCATTGCTTGGAAGTCTCGGGTTTCAGGCTCGGATTGCCGCCACTCCGACCCAGCGGGCGGATAGCGCAGAACACCGGATTACCCGGGTTTTGCGGGCAAAGCACCGGATCGGCCACGTTGCCCGGTATTTGCGACTCGGAAGTCGGGCTATACAACTGCGTGAAGCTGGGCGCGCGGAAACCCTCGCTGTAGGAGCCACGCACCAGCATCATTTTCAGCGGCGTGAACTTGAACGACACCTTGGGGTTGGTGGTCTTGCCGAAATCGCTGTAGTCATCGTGGCGTACCGCCGCCGACACTTCCAGCATGGTCGTGACCGGCACCGCGATCTCGCCATAGATGGCGCGGATGTCGCGCTTCTGTTTGTTGACGAAGATATCGGTCGGGAACGGCGCATCCTGAATGGCAACGGCGGTGGCGCTGTTGTTCAGGAAGTACTCCTCCTTGCGAACATCGAAACCAGCGGCTGCGGCGACCGCGCCGGCGGGCAACTGAAAGATTTCGCCGGAGATGGCGCCGTCGAACGAGTTCAGCTTGAATTCGCCACCCTGCAGTTTGTCACCATTCACTTTTGCATCTTTGAGCAATTGCATGGCGGCCGCGGTCTGCGTCTGGCCGGGCAGCAGCCAGGGATTGATCAGGCCGGTCGCCAGGGCGGCATTGAATGCGGTGGTACGGTAGTAGCCATCCACCAGAATCGAATCAGCCTTGCTGCCGCCGGTGGCGACGCCAAGTTTGTAATCCCACTTGCGCCAGGTGCCTTCGATGCCCGCTTGCAGGCGATAGGCTTGGGCTTCGGTCTCGATCTGGCGATTGCCGCAAGCAACACAACGCCAGCGATAGGCGATCGGATTGTTTGGATTGAAGGTGGGGATGAAAGCCTGCAGGTTCTGGTAGTAAGGCCCATTTACCGGGTACGCATTGCCGGCAGCAATACTGGTGGTGACCTGCCGTTGCTCAAAGGTGCGGTCAGAAGTGGTGCGCGACCCGACAAAATCGATCCATGCCTGGGTGGTCGAGTTGATTTCGAAGGTTCCGCGCGCGACGACGTTGATGCGTTCAACCGGCTGCATCAGCGCCTGTTCGCGACCGTAATCGTAGGCGCAACCCCGGGAGGAAGCGTAGAAGGACGGGCCAAGGACGTCGCCGCGGTATTGCGTCATGCCGGGGATCAAGCCGCAATTACCCTGGAAGCTCAGCAGATTGGCGCGATTGTAGGTTTGCGTGGTGCCCGGTAGCTGAAAAATGCCGCTGATGTTGGTGGAGCCGACAAACGACGCGCCCATGCCGGTTCCGGCGCCACCGGTTTGCGATGCAAACGGCGTCCCGGTCGTGTCCGGGGTCAGGCCGCGGTTGGGTTGATTGCCATTGACGAAGTCTCTTTCGCGACCCAGCAACGCTTCCTGCTTGTCAAAGGTGATGCTGGTCATCACGTTAAAGCGGTCCTTCGCCAGATCGCCGTAACCCGCCAACAACGAACCGCGGCTGATCTGCCCGCCACCATCTTCCGTCATATCGACAAACGCGGATACCTCGACGCCGGTGTAGTCTTTGCGAAGGATAAAGTTGATGACGCCGCCGATGGCGTCAGTGCCGTAAATGGCTGATGCACCGTCTTTAAGCACTTCGACGCGCTGAATCGCCGCCAGCGGAATCGAGTTCAGGTCGACCGCCACGCCGCGGATGCCGCTGGCCGACATGCGACGGCCGTTCAGCAGCACCAGGGTGCTGGCGGAGCCGAGGCCGCGCAGGTTGGCGCTGGCGGCGCCGAAATTGTTGCGGTCGGCGAAGTTGGCGGTGATGCCGACGTTGGACGACATGTTGTCGCGGCCGCTGCCGTTGGCGGAAATGGTCGCCAGCAGCTGCTCGGCGCTGACGATGCCGGCGCGATCGATGTCTTCCTTGGTGATGATCTGCAGCGGCAACGCGCCTTCATCCTGCACCCGCTTGATGCTGGAGCCGGTGATCTCGACTTTCTCGATTTTTTGCGGTTGGGGAGGCGGGGTCTGTTGCGCCGCCACCGGACCGGCGATGCAGATGAGTGATATTACGTGGGCAAGCTTCTTGACTTTCACGGCGCGTTCTCCCTGTCTGAACAATGATTGATGACCCTGAGCGGGCAGCAACACCGGCGTGGCCGGAACGGATGGCATGTTCGATCCGTCCTGCACGACGGTGGCTTCCGCCGAAACAACAGATTCCCGCCCGCACAAGCTGGATTTTGTCCGTCCGCGCTGGCCGATTGACGCTAATACCACTAAACTACCAATTGCCACACTCTGCTACCAGTTGTGGATAAATGCAATACCCCGGTTGCCCAAAATTGGTATGTTTACAACAAAACCGGACCGTCAATTCGGTGCCTCAGCGGCATCGAAATCCGGGCCGTGAAATTTGACGGAAAAACCATGTTTCATCCTTACCGACTGGCTGGTTTGCTGTTTGCCGCGTGGCTGCCGGCGGCGCTGGCACAGACGCCGTTGCCGGAAAAGGTCAGCAGCCTGTTGCGCGCCGCCAACATCGGCGAGGCCCACCTGTCGGTGCACGCCGTCCGCCTGAGCGACGGCGCCACCCTGGTCTCGCACCAGCCCGACAAGCTGATGCAGCCGGCCTCGACATTGAAAGTGCTGACCGCCATCGTCGGCCTGGAACAGCTGGGCCCGACCTTTCGCGCGCGTACCGAGCTGCGGTCCGCGGCGGCGGTCAACGCCGGCACACTGGAAGGCGACCTGGTGCTGCGCGGCATGGGCGACCCAGACCTGGATTGGGAGTCGTTCCGCAAAATGCTGCAGCGCGCGCGCGACAAGGGCATCCAGCGCATTCGCGGTGACCTCATTGTCGACCGCAGCTGGTACCGGCCGGCGCGTGCCGACCTGGGCGTGCCACCATTCGACGAGACGCCGGAGTTTCGCTACAACGTGATTCCCGATGCGCTGATGCTGAACTCGAATCTGCTGCTAATCGACATGGAGTCGGATGGCCTGGCGGTGAAGGCGCGCATGACGCCGGCCTTGCACGGGGTTGAACTGGTCACGGCAATGACCATGGTGGACCGGCAATGCGACAAGTGGGAAGACGGCTGGCAGTTGCCCGTCACCGAAAAAACCGGCGACGGCACCATCCGCATCACGCTCAAGGGCAACTATCCGCGTAACTGCAGCGCCTCCACCAGCATCAGCGTGCTCGATCGTACCGACCTCGCCGACCGGATGTTCCGTTCGTTGTGGGCCGCCATGGGCGGCACCTTCGATGGCGTCACGCGAGAGGCCACCATGCCGGCCGCCACCCGGCTGCTGGCCGATCACCGCTCGCGCACCCTGGCCGAGTTCGTGCGCGACATCAACAAACGCTCCGACAACCCGATTACCCGCATGCTGTATCTGGCGCTGGCGGAATCGGTCGCCGGGCATCGCGCCGGCACCGATCTCACCGCCGCACGCTCGGAGCAGGTGGTGCGCGACTGGTTGAAACGCCAGTCAATCGACGATCACGGGCTGGTGCTGGATAACGGCTCCGGCCTGTCGCGCACCGAACGCATCACGGCCCGTCAACTGGCCTCGGTGTTGCGCGCCGCCAGCCAGAGCCGCTGGGCGCCGGAGTTCATGGCCAGCCTGCCGATCATCGGCATCGATGGCGCCATGCGGCTGCGCTTGCACCAGACCGCGGCCGCGCAGCGCGGCCGGTTCAAGACCGGCTCGCTGCGCAATGCGCTGTCGGTGGCCGGCTTTGTGCCGGATGCAAACAATCAGCTCTGCATCGTGGTGGCGATACTCAATGTCGACGACATCAGCGGCGCGGTCGGCCGGCCGATACTCGATGCCGTGATCGACGCGGTGCAGAACAGCGGTGCGGCGGCAGTGACGTGGCCGGATCCGCAGAACCTCTATTCCGGCGGTTAGCGCGCTGGCCTAAAGTACCCGGGCATATTCGGCCCGCACCTTCAGCCGGTCGCCGCAATCGAAGTGCCACCATTCGGTGTTGATGCCCTGCCAGTTGCCATGCCGCATCGCGCTCCGCAGCAGTTCGCGGTTGGCAATCTGCTGGCTGGTGATGTCGCCGCTGGCCAGAAAGGCAGTTTCCTTGGCCGGATGCGACAGATCGGTCAGGTCGTCGAACGGCGTGCCCATGTCGAACTCGCTGCCGTCGGGGTGGGTGAGGGTAATGTCGACCGCCATGCCGAATGAGTGGATCGAGCCGCGCTCGGGATTGGCCAGGTATTGCAGCAGATCGGTGCCCTGCAGCGCGGCCCACAATTGTTCCTGCACCCGCTGCGGACGCAGCGCATCCAGCACCAGCATGCGAACGCCCGGCGCCGCGGTTTTCAGCCAGGCGATCGACTGTTCCAGCGCGGCGGCGGCATCGCGGTGCAGCCAGGCGCAATCCAGCGGCGAGTACAGGTCGCGGCCGACGAAGTTGTACGGCGTGCCATAGCGCAGGTCGACGCCGATGCCGTCGATCGA
>CAYQKN010000030.1:0-33390 GCA_964417885.1 uncultured Burkholderiales bacterium
CAAACTCTATGACGACGCGGCATTCGCCGCCTTCGCCAAACGCATCCGCTACGTGCCGGTCAATGTGCAGGCGGCCGGCGGGCTGGAGCCGATCCGCAATGTGCTGCTGCCGGCAACGGACCCGGCAGCGGGCGGTGTCATCTTCTACCTGTCGACCGGCCCGCAGCTGTTCGGCCCGATCTGCCTGGCACTGCGCGATGCCGGCCTGGTCGACGCCGACAGTCGCGTGATCATCGAAAAGCCGATCGGCACCGACACCGACTCTGCCCGCAAGGTCAATGAAGCGATCGGCGCCGCCTTCGAGGAGCACCAGGTGTTTCGCATCGATCACTACCTCGGCAAGGAGGCGGTGCAGAACCTGGTGGCACTTCGTTTCGCCAACGCGATCTTCGAACCGCTGTGGAATGCCAACGCGATCGAGCAGGTGCAGATCACGGTTGCGGAGACGGTAGGCGTCGGTGGCCGCCGTGCCTTCTACGACAGCACCGGCGCGCTGCGCGACATGGTCCAGAGCCATTTGCTGCAATTGCTCTGCCTGGTGGCGATGGAGCCGCCGGCCAGTTTCACGCCCTCGGCGGTGCGTAACGAAAAGGTAAAGGTGCTGTGGTCGCTGCGACCGATCGTCGGCGCCGGCGTCGATACGCACACGGTGCGCGGCCAGTACACCGCCGGATACAGCGGTGGCGAGGCGGCGGTGGCGTATGTGGATGAAACCGGTACGGGTGAAGCGGCCGGCGCGAGCGATTGCGAGACCTTTGTCGCCCTGCGCGTGGAGGTCGACAACTGGCGCTGGGCGGGGGTACCGTTTTACCTGCGCACCGGCAAGCGCCTGCAGCGGCGCTCGAGCGAAATCGTGATCCAGTTCAAGTCCGCGCCGTACAACATCTTTGCCGGCATCGGCGCCACCCTGGCGCCCAACATGCTGCTGATCAAGTTGCAGCCGGACGAAATGATCACCATGACACTGATGCACAAGCAGCCCGGCGTGAACGAGGTCAAGCTGGCACAGGTGCCGTTGAACCTGTCCCTCGGCGACACCTTTGCCAACGGTCGCCGCCGCATCGCCTACGAGCGCATGCTGCTCGACGTGCTGCGCAACAACTCCGCCTTGTTCGTGCGGCGCGACGAGGTCGAGGCGGCGTGGAAATGGATCGACGGCATCATCGATGGCTGGAAATCAACCGGCCAGAAGGTCAAGCCCTATCCTGCCGGCAGCTGGGGTCCCAGCGCCGCCATTGCGCTGACCGAGCGGCATGGTCATTCGTGGCATGAGTGACCGGCCAGCCGCCACCGCTGGCGACTGAAAGGAAAACTCCAGCACGGGTGCGGCCTCCAGGCCAAAAGCGGCTGGGAAGCCGCACCAGCGCTGGAGTTTGGCGGCCGAAATGTGGAAATCAAGCTATTGCCGACGCGTTTTGTCCTTTCGCAGCAGCCGCATCCAGAACAGGCATTCGAAACACAAGCCGAAAACGACAATCCCACCGGCTTCTGCAGCAAAGCCAGCCGCGTAAAGGACCAGCGCTGCCACCAGGCAGGCCGCCGTGATCGCGTGATAGGCCGTCATTTGCCCTGATCCAGGCTTACTTCTGACCTTGACCGATCTTGGCCTTGTCCAGCACCGTCATCGCGGAGGCGACGAAACTGCCGGCATCGGCGAGGTTGGCCGGGATGATCAGCGTATTGCCTGCCTTGGCGAGGTTGCCGAACTGCTCGACATACTTTTCCGCGACCTTGAGGTTGGCGGCCTGCATGCCACCTTCCGCACTCAACGCCGACGCGACCTGGCGGACCGCCGAGGCGGTTGCTTCCGCCACCGTGGTCAGCGCCGTCGCCTCACCCTGCGCCTTGTTGATCGCCGCCTGCTTCTGGCCCTCGGAGGCAAGAATCGCTGCCTGGCGCTGGCCATCGGCGATGTTGATTTCTTCCTGCCGGATGCCTTCCGATTTTGCGATCAGCGCGCGCTTCTCACGCTCGGCGGTAATCTGCGCCTGCATCGAGCGCAGGATCGATTCGGGTGGCGTCAGGCTCTTGATTTCATATCGCAGCACCTTGATGCCCCAGGTCCGGCCGGCCTCGTCCAGAACGCTGACCACTTTCTGGTTGATTTCGTCTCGCGATTCGAAGGTCTTGTCGAGTTCCATCTTGCCGACTTCCGAACGCAGCGCCGTCTGCGCCAGTTGCGAAATGGCCAGCTCGTAATCCGATGTGCCGTAGCTGGCCAGGCGGGGATCAACCACCTGGAAGTAGATGATGCCGTCGACCGCCAGCTGGGTATTGTCGCGCGTGATGCAGACCTGCTCCGGCACATCCAGCGGCACTTCCTTCAGCGAATGGCGGTAAGCGACCCGATCGATGAACGGCACGATCAGGTTAAAGCCCGGCTGCAGGGACGCGTGGAACTTGCCCAGCCGCTCCACCACCCATGCATTCTGCTGCGGCACGATGCGCACGCCCTCAATGATCAGGGCGATAAAGAATGCGGCGAGAAATACCCCGATTGCCGGCCCGGGACTCTGGGTCATGAACCCGGTGGCGGCGGCGAGGATGACAGCGACGATCATTTTTACAAACATGGGAATCTCCTTGCGTGATTGTTCTACTACTGCTGCGACAACAGGTAAATCGATGGACTTCATGGAAATGCGGTCGGTGCGGGCTGCGCCGGACGCGCTGGTCTTGTGTTTGAGCATGGCGGCATTGCCTTGGGTGGCGGTGCCGGCCGGCGCCTTGTCCGCACCATCCGACCTGGCGGTTGCGGACGGCGTGGTCTGCGCGTCGGTTTTCCTGGCTTTTCCGGTCTGCTTGGCGATTTCATCCTCGATGCCGCGCACGATCTCGTCCATCCATTTGCGCTTGTCACCGGAAAGCCCGGCAACGACGCCGAAGGCAACCAGCGCCATCCAGACAGAATGGCTGACTGCCCAGGTAATGAGTCCGGCAACGACGCCGGTGATCAAACGATCGCGCACTAGGTCGCCGGCTTCTGGCTACCGACTACCCAGCACTGGCCGTCCTGCGCCAGGATATAGAGCCTGCCGCCTTCGACCACCGCGGCCGAGGCAACATCCCCCGGCTTGACGCGTGCATCCCAGTCGGTGCCGCGATATCGCACGCGCAACAGGCCTTCAGGCTGGCTGACCCAGCGCTCCACCGTGACCATCTGGCCCACATCGAGCGCATTGGCCTGATCACCGTCCTTGTGTTGCGCCGCATGCCATTTCTGCACCACCCAGGTGCCAACGCTGGCAACCACGCCGGCGACGGCAACCTGCACCAGAAACGGCGCGCCCAGCCACGCCGACAGCGCCGCCGCCAGCGCGCCGACGCCGAGTACCAGCAAATAGAAGGTCCCGGTCATCAGTTCAACAATGACCAGCACAAAGCCGAGAATGGTCCAGATCAAATATTCCTGCATGATTTCCTCCAGGTTCGGCGCCCATATTGGGCGCCGCACATTCACCCGTCAAGCCGCGCGCCGCCAGTCACGATCTGAGGCGATGAACAGCCAGCAACGGTGACGAACGGCGGATTCGCGTTGCTAGCGCGGTCGCCGGGCAGAGATCACGCGCGTGTTCACCCCGGCAAAATTGAGTCCGCCGAACAGGCGGCCGTGTTCGATCTTGACGCAGCGATCCATCACCACATCCAGCCCGGCCTGGCGCGCCCGCTCTGCCGCTTCCGGATTTGCCACGCCAAGCTGCATCCACAGGCATCTGGCCCCGATGGCGATGGCTTCTTCCGCCAGTGCCGGGATCTCTTCCGATTTGCGAAAGCAGTCGACCATATCGATTTTTTCCGGCACATCGGCGAGGCTGGCGTAGCACTTCTCGCCCAGCACCTCGGTGTACGCCGGATTCACCGGAATGACCCGGTAGCCATGCTCCTGCAGGTACTTGGCGACGAAATAGCTGGGGCGCCACCAGTTCGCCGACAGTCCGACCACCGCGATGACGTGGCACTGGCCGAGGATGCGTCGAAGCGAATTGATGTCGTCCATTGTTGGTGTCGGGCGTTATTTGAACAATTGTGCGCAAATTCGAGGATGCCAGAAAACCAAATGGTGCGCGACTTGTCATAAGCCGGCGGGCTTTCGCGAAATCAACTGGAGAATCGCCTTGCCCCTACTTTACCGCCTGAATCAGGCCATGATATCGGCTGGATTGATCGCTGCTGTGGCATGGGCGTCGCCGGCAGCGTCGGCAACATTGCCCAATCATCAGCTTGATCTGCCGCCGGTCGCCGCCGGCAGCCATCCGGTTGCCTGTACCAACCTTGCCATCGACTCCGCCCGACTGGCGCAACTCGGCGGCCCGGTTGACAACTTCTGGGATGGTGCCAACGACCGCTATGTCGGCGACATCCTGCTCGAACCGGCCGACACGCTGATCGCCCGGCCGCGCGTGCCGGATAACGACCTCTATCCCGGCCGGCGCAACTCGCAGCTCGATTTTGCCGTCATCACCTGTTACCCGACCGATTCCACCAACTTCCGTCCCGATTACCTGCTGCCCGATGGACAGCGGCTGCCGCGCATGCAGCGCGCAGGACAGTTGCCGATCCTGCCATCACAGCCCTGCATTGCGATTTTTCCGCCGCCGGCCGGTTGCGGGCGCTGGCCGCTGATTGTTTTTTCGCATGGCCTGGCATCCAGCCCGGTCGACAACAAGTCGATTGATTTCCTGGTCCGGCTGGCCAGCTATGGCTATGTGGTTGCCGCGCCGTTCCATGGCGACGGCCGCTTTTCGCGCGTGCGCCTCGACGACCTCAGCGACCTGCTCTATATCATTCGCGACTTCGATCGCCTGGTTGAACTGCAGGCACTGCGGCCGCTGGCAATCAAGGCCACCATTGACCTGCTGCTGGCCCACCCGCAGTTCGGCCTGCTCATCGATGCATCCCGCATTGGCGGCATCGGCGGCAGCATGGGCGGCGCCACCATGACGTGGCTGCTGGGCGCAGAACTGACCGACAACTATCCGCGGCTGACGTCCAAACCGACGGTGCAGGATGCGCGCATCAAGGCGGCAGTCGGCTACGTACCGTATGCCGGCCAGCGCTTCCTGCCGGCGTTCGGCGACGACAACGCCACGGCGCGCAACGTCGCCGCGCCTTACCTGTCGATTGCCGGCACGGCCGACACCACGGCGCCGATCATCATGATGGAGCAGGCGCTGAACAACTTTCGCGGCGCGCGTTACCACGTGGCGCTGGCGGGCGTCGGTCACACTTACCAGGTGGCCTACGCCGACGACGTATTCGGTTGGGTGATTCCGTTCTTTTCCGCCTATCTGGATGGAAATGCCGCGTCGCGCGACCGGCTGGCGCGGCAGCGCAGTGTGACCGGCGGGCTGGACGATGTCCTGCGCATCGATTACACCTCGCCGGCTTCGCTGGCGGGCGCCGAAGTCATGGTCGACGAGTTCTACAACACCTACACCCGACACTTCGGCTTGCTGGCGAACCAGGCCGACAAGGATTTTGTCGATCGCGGCGCGGCCGGACCGGGCTGGATCCGCACCGGCTACCAGTTCAAGGGCTATGCCATTCCAGGGGCAAACGAATTGCGCCCCGCGTCCCAGGCGCCGGTTTGCCGCTATTACGTGCCGGTGGTCAACACACATTTTTATTCAGCGGAGGCGGCCGATTGCGATCTGGTCAAACGGATCGGTGGCAACTTCGAAGGCAATGAATTCTGGATAACCCGCGCAGCGACCGCCGCTTGCCCGACGGGCACACTGGCTGTCACCAGGCTCTACAACAACCGCTGGCGCGAACTCGACTCCAATCACCGCTACACCACCAGCGCCTCGGTGGTCCAGGCGATGAAAAAGGACGGCTGGAATGACGAGGGAACGGTGATGTGCGCGCCGCTCTGATTTCGCGCCGGCCCTGTTGCGGGCCGCCGCAAACAGCCTGAAGGTTATTCGTCGAGCAGTTTTTGCGCGCGGCTTTGTTCCTGATCGGACAAGGTCGCCGGCTGCGCCGGTAGTGCGCGGGTGCGCCGCGTGATGACGATGACCAGAACGGCACCCGCAAGCAGCAGCAGGAACGGACCAAACCAGAGCAGCCAGGTCTTCGATTCCACAGTCGGTTTGTAGAGCACAAAGTCGCCATAGCGCGCCTTCAGGTGCTGCTTGATTTCCTCGTCGCTCTTGCCCGAATCCGCCAGCAGGCGGACCTCGCGTCGCAAATCGCCCGCCAAACCTGCCGGCGAATCGGCCAGGGTCTGGTTCTGGCATACCAGGCAGCGCAGTTCGGTTTCAAGCTTTTTCAGCCGCAATTCGAGCTCCGGTGATGCCGGCGGCATGGCCGGTGTCGCGGTCTGGGCGATTACCTGCAGGGCCGATATGAGAAAGCCAATCAGGATCAAACTCGCGCACCAGCGCGGCGTTTCAGCCAATATTGCCCGGGGAAGCGCGCCAGTGCTTGGGTTTCCCGTTGAAATTCTGTAACGATTGCTCATGATCTGTTCAGTTCCTGGATCAGGGGCACCAGCTTGTCACGCATGATTTCATCGCTGATGGGCCCGGTGTGCTTGTATCGAATCATGCCGGCCTTGTCGATGATGAACGTTTCCGGCGCACCATAGACGCCGAAGTCGATCGCCACACGGCCGTCGAGGTCACTGACCGACAATTGATAAGGATCGCCAAAACGCACCAGCCAGGCCTTGGCATCGTCCGGCTTGTCCTTCCAGTTGAAACCGATGATCGGCACCAGATTCTGTTTCGAGAGTGCGTTCAACACCGGGTGCTCATAGCGGCAGGAGACGCACCAGGAACCCCAGACATTGAGCAGCCAGACCTTGCCCTTCATGTCGGCCGCCGAAAGTTTCTTGTCCGGCTGATGCAATTGCGGCAACGAGAACACCGGCACCGGCTTGTTCAGCAATGCAGACGGAATCTCGCGCGGGTTGAGCGAGAGACCCTTCCACATGAACGCGACCAGGCCGAAAAAAATCGCCAGTGGCAGGGCGTAGCGCCACGCCCGCACCAGGTTGCTGTTTGCTGCCTCGGCCATGGTCTAGTCCGCCCCCTGCGGTGATGCCTTGCGGCCGCGATTGCGTTTCGGTCGGTCATTCCCGGTGGTTGCCGGCTGCGGCGTTTCGAGCGTTGCGTCAGCGACGTGTTTGTGCCGGATGCGATATCGCTTGTCGGCGATGGCCAGTACGCCGCCCAGTGCCATGAAAATGCAACCGAACCAGATCCAGTCGATAAACGGCTTGACGTAAATCCGCACGCCCCATGCACCATCGGTTGCGTTTTCCACCGGCTCGCCCAGGGAAACATAAAGGTCGCGGGTAAACCCGGAATCGATTGCCGCCTCGGTCATGGTCTGCTGGGTGGTGAAGTACTGGCGTTTTTCCGGGAACATGGTCTCGAGCAGCTTGCCGTCCTGGTAAACCTCGAACTTGCCGACGATCGCCTGGTAATTCGGGCCGGGCTTCTCTCCCACCGAAATGAATTTGAATTCGTAGCCGCGCTCGGTGGCACTTTGCCCCGGCGCCAGGCGCACGTCACGCTCGGTCTCGTAGCCGCGCACCATGGTGATGCCAATGACAAATACCGCAATGCCGACGTGTGCCAGGTGCATGCCGTAGTAGCTCGGGCTGTTGGCAGCCAGTTTGCCCAGGAAGCCGGGAGCCGGCGTGGTGCGGAACCGGTGCACGATGGCCGTCACGCAGGCGCCGATGATCCAGGTCGCGAGCAGCAGTCCGGTGGCAACCAGGAAGCTCCACTTGCCCATCAGGAACGGAATCACGATCGCCGAAATGATGGCGACACCGAACGCCCATTTGAGCCGCGCAACCAGGTCTGGCACAGTGGCCGTGCTCCAGCGCGTGATCGGTCCGACCGCCATCAGGAACAGGGCCGGGGCCATCAACGGGTAGAACACCGCATCAAAATACGGCGGGCCGACGGAAATCTTGCCCATCCCCAACGCGTCGAGGAACAGCGGGTAAAGCGTGCCCAGCATCACCGCCAGCATCGCCACCAGCAGCAGCACATTGTTGGCCAGCAACAGCGCCTCGCGCGAGGCTGGCGCAAACGCCCGCGGCACCTTCGCCAGACCCAGTTGTGGCGCACGCCAGGCGTACAAAGCCAGCGACGCGCCGATCACCACCACCAGGAACGCGAGGATGAAGACGCCGCGCCGCGGATCGGTTGCGAACGCGTGCACCGAGGTCAGCACCCCGGAACGAACGAGGAATGTTCCCAGCAGCGACAGCGAGAACGCGATGATCGCGAGCAGCACCGTCCAGCTCTTGAATATGCCGCGCTTTTCCGTCACCGCGAGCGAATGAATCAATGCGGTACCGACCAGCCAGGGCATGAACGAGGCGTTCTCAACCGGATCCCAAAACCACCAGCCGCCCCAGCCCAATTCATAGTAGGCCCACGCCGATCCGAGGCAGATGCCGATGGTCAGGAAACACCAGGCCGCGGTTGTCCATGGGCGCGACCAGCGAGCCCAGGTCGCATCGAGCCGGCCACCGATCAGCGCTGCAACCGCAAACGCAAACGCAACCGAAAAACCGACGTAGCCCATGTAGAGCATGGGCGGGTGATAGATCATTCCCGGGTCCTGCAGCAACGGGTTCAGATCGCGCCCCTCGGCCGCCGCCGGCATCAGGCGATCAAACGGGTTGGACGTAATCAGCATGAACAAGTAAAAGCCGACGCCGATCAGCCCCAGCACCGCCAGCACCCGCGCGATCACCTCCAGCGGCAGGTTGCGACTGAACAGCGAGACGGCAAAGGTCCAGCCGGTCAGCATCAGCACCCACAGCAGAAGCGAGCCTTCATGCGATCCCCACGAGGCGGTGATGCGGTAGTACACCGGCAGCTTGGTGTTTGAATTGGCCGCCACGTTCTGCACCGAAAAATCGCTGGTGATGAATGAATAGACCAGGCAGCCGAACGCAAACGCGACAAACAGGAACTGGCCCTGGGCCAACGGCCGGGCCATGGCCATCAGGCGGGTATCACCGCGAAACGCGCCGACCAGCGGCACCACGCCCAGCGTAGCCGCCAGGCAGAGCGCCAGGATGAGGGAAAAGTGTCCGAGTTCCGGGATCATGGCTTGCTCACTGGGGGTTGGGTGACGACCGGTTTCTGGCCGGCGAACATGCTGCCTTCAATCGGGCTGCCGGCCTTCTTGAGCGCTTCGGCCGCTTCGGGCGGCATGTAGTTCTCATCGTGCTTGGCCAGCACCTCGCTGGCACGGAATACGCCGCTGCCTTCGATCCTTCCCTGCGCCACCACACCCTTACCCTCCTTGAATAGGTCCGGCAGTATTCCGGTGTAGGTAACCGGGATGGACTGGACCGTATCGGTCACGTCGAAGGTGACGGTGAGGCCGTCCGGGTTGCGCTTCACGCTGCCCGCCGTCACCAGGCCGCCGATGCGAAAAGTCCGATCCTGCGGGGCTTTTTTCTGCGCGACTTCGGAAGGCGTAAAGAAAAACACCAGGTTGGAATTGAAGGAACGCAATACCAGCGCGGCGGCAACAGCAATCACCGCCAGCCCCATCGCGATCCAGAAAAATCGTTTGTGACGCGCCTTCATCGAACCTCCTTGTTGACCGTCGCCTGCGCCCGCATTGCCCGGTGACGCACCGCGATGATTTCAATCAGCACACCCAGCGCGAACGCGCCGAACGAGCCCCAGACATAGAATCCGCGGCCGCCCATGGAAAAAAATTCTGCCCAGTTCACGTTTTGCTCCTTGACAGCCACTCGGCGCCGGCTTCACGCTCGGCAATGATTGCCCGGACCCGGACCAGCGCAACGGCAATCGAATACATCCAGCAGGCCAGGGTCATGATCAGCATGCCGTTGACCATGATCGCCGCCATTTTCGGCGCCATCACCGGTGATATCGACGAACCCTGGTGCAGGGTGTTCCACCATTTCACGGAAAAATAGATGATCGGCACATTGATCGAACCGACAATCACCAGCAAGGCGCATGCCTTGTCCGCCCGGCGCCGGTCCTCAATGGCATTGTTCAACGCGATGTAGCCGACATACAGGAACAGCAGGATCAAGGTCGAGGTCATGCGCGCGTCCCACACCCAGTAAGCCCCCCAGGTCGGCTTGCCCCACAGCGCGCCGGTCCACAGCGCCAGCGCGGTGAACATGGCGCCGGTCGGCGCCAGCGCTTCCATCATCATGGCCGCCAGGCGCGTGTTGAAGCTCAGGGCCAGCACGCCATAGCCGGCCATGACCAGGTAGATGAACATTCCCATCCAGGCGGCTGGCACGTGGATGAAGATGACGCGATAGACCTCGCCCTGCTGAAAATCGGTCGGCGCGACGAAAAACGAAATGTAGAGGCCAACCACAACCAGTATCGCGGCTGTGACGGCAAAAAAAGGCCACGCCTTGCCTGCCAGGGGATAGAACGATGCCGGTGACGCGTATTTGTAGATATTCAAGGCAGTTAGTCCAGAGATATTCGCAATGCGGCCGCGACCGCAAATGGTGCCGAAAGCGCCCCCATCAGCAATCCCGCGCCGAGCAACGACAAGTTGGCGCTGTAGTCAATCGATGCCATGACCTGTTCCACCGCACCCGCGCCAAAGATCAGCACCGGGATATACAGCGGCAATACCAGCAGCGCCATCAGGATCGATCCGCCCCGAACGCCGAGGGTAAGCGCCGCCCCGATCGCGCCGATCATCGACAGCACCGGCGTCCCCAACATCAGACTGGCCATCAATACCACAAGTTCGTCAGCGCCCAAGCCAAATTGCAGCCCGAGCAGCGGCGCGATCAATGACAGCGGCAGGCCGGTAGTCAGCCAGTGAGCCAGTATCTTACCTGCGCCAATCAGCGGCAGCGGATAAGGCGAAAGCACCAGTTGCTCCAGCGTGCCGTCGGCATGGTCGGCGGCGAACAATCGCGGCAGCGTCAGCAGCACCGACAGCAGCGCGGCGACCCAAACCACGCCGGCGGCAATCCGCTTCAGCAACGCTGTTTCCGGGCCAATGGCGAGCGGGAACAGGCTGACGACGACGACCAGGAATACCAGCGCCTGGATCAGTTCAGCACGCGACCGCAGGCCCAGCCGCAGGTCGCGGGCAGCGGTCAGCCAGACCGCACGCTCCGGCGAGGTCTCGGCCACGGACAGCGGCTCGGCCGCAATCGCGTTCATGCGATTGTTGACCCCATCGTCAACTCTTTGGTCCTGCCGGCCAGCGCCAGCGGCAAATGGGTCGCAATGCAGGCCATGCCGCCACGGTTCAGATGTTCATCAACCAGACCGCTGAACAGCGCGGCGCCTTCCGCATCGAGTGCATTGGTCGGCTCGTCGAGCAGCCAGAGGGGCTTCTCCGACAGCGACAGCCGGGCCAGCCCAATACGCCGCTTTTGCCCCTGCGACAGGCGGCGCGCCAGCAGGTCGTGCCGGCCGGACAATCCGACCCGGTCCAGGGCGGCCCGCTGCGCTGAGTCGGTGACCACCAGGCCGTCAAAAGACAGCGCCTCGGTCAGGTTTTCGGCTGCCGTGAGTTCGTCTTTCAATGCATTGATGTGACCGAGGTAGAGTGTCGCCGCCCGTTGACCAGCACACAGCGGCGTCCATTGCAAATCGTCCCAGTTCACGCTGCCGCTATCGCTGGCGGTGAGGCCGGCAAGTACCCTCAGCAGCGTTGTTTTGCCGCTGCCGTTGGCACCGCGAAATATCAACGCATTGCCGGATTCGAGCTTCCACGCCAAATCGCGGAACAGCTGCCTCGGGCCGCGGCTCAATGACAGCCCCGCCACCGACAGGCAATGCACGCCTGCGACGGAGGGCCGTGACATCAGGGCGCGACCTTGGAAATGGTTACCCGCACATTTGTGGCGCCCGGCTTGACCGGCTCGCTGACGCCGAGGAAATCGCCGGACTGGAGCGGCGCGTTGCCGGACTTCGAGATGCGCCCCTCGATCACGACTTCCGGGAATGATGACAGGCTCATGCCCGGCGACATCGCCATGGCGTCCGTCAGTTCAAACGACCGCGGGAACTCGGCCGCCTTCGGCACCGCAATCCGCCACACCGCCAACGGCATCCGCGGTCCTTCCTTGGCACGGGCAAATACATACAGGATATCGGTCGGCGCCAGTTTTGCGGCCAGTTCAGGCGCAATCGTGACGCTGCCGGTAATGGATTTGCCAGCCTTTGCGGCAACAGGCGGGACAGCGGCAGCCGGCGCCTGCACCGGCGGCGCTGCCGGTGCGACCGCGACCGGTTGGGGTGCCGGGGCTGCCGGTGCAATCGGTGACTTGCCGCTGCGCACTTCGGCGATGATCGCCTCGACCTGGCGCAGGTCATCCGACCCGGGTGCAACCAGTGACTTCAGTTTTTCCCACTGTTTCAGTGACTCCTCGCGATTACCCAACCGCATTTGCGCGGTTCCGGCCAGCGCCAGGCCCTTGAGGTTGTTGGGATCTATTTTCAGCGTTTGCTGGATCAGCGCCAGCGGTTTGCCTTCGAAGCGACCGTCCTGGGCCATCACCATGGTATCGGCGTAGTCGGCCATCAGTTGGGCATCGTTGGGCAACAGCCTGGTTGCTTGCTCAAAAGCCTCCGCTGCCGCCGGAAATCGGCCCAGCGCGCTCTGGGACCGCGCGAGCAACACCCAGCCCTTGGGGTCAGAGGGGTTCTCGCGCATTTTCTGCGCCAGCGTATCGACCATTGCGAGGATCTGCTTGTCGGATACTGGCGGCTCGCCACCCGGGTCGGCAGCGTGTTGCTGGCCGGGGTCCGCGGCGGCGGCCATCCGGTTGGCGGGATCCAGCGCCTTGGGAGAACCGACAAAGGCGTACATGGTCAGCGCGGCGGCGGGTATGAGCACGCCGACGGCCGCGATCCAGGTCCAGGCGCGCGCCGGGCGCGGCGCGCCCTCTGCGCGATCGAGTCCCCCGGGCACTTCGTCGAGCAGGCGCTGCGACAGTTCGCCAATGGCAGCGTCTCGCTCGGCGGCATTGATCACGCCGCGCGCAAAATCTTCTTCAATTTCATGCTTCTGCGAGCGAAAAACAGCGAGGTTGCTCGAGGCATCGGTCAACGCTGTACTGCTAATCGGGCGGGAGCGCCACAACGGCACTATTACAAAGGCCAATGCAATCAACAACATGAAGCAAGCAACAGCGATAAATGGAATCACGATGGGGCTATGCGCTCAATTAGGTCAGACGCCAATTATAACGTGGCAGGTTTCAGCAGCCTTTTCCCGCGTCAAAACCCCCCGTTTGCGGTACTACTTGAATTTCAAGAAAACCGTTAGACTTCACACTTCACTTGAACTAAGCCTGATACCGGCCTCTTGGTAGCGGGAAAAAATAATAGCCGTCCAGCGAAGCAGTGGGGGTGGGGAGCGGTCAGTCCCATGGGAAAAGGGTTTCAGGCGCGTGGCAATATTGCCGAGCTGCAATGACGGCCGGCCGGGGCCCGCGACGGAAAGAGGAGTTCCACGCGAGTATGCGTCACCGTACAGTTCTCGAATACAAACGGTACCGCTATCTGAAGCTGGCGGTGATTATCGTGATCGCCGCGATTGCCGGATACGGTTGGTATACGTCGCCGGTCGGACGATATGGCGGCACCCTGATGGGCTATGGCCTGGGCACGGTTGGCGCCCTGCTGATCCTCTGGCTGATGTGGTTCGGCGTGCAGAAACGCCGTTATCGCGGATCAACCGGCAGCGTGCAGGGCTGGCTGTCGGCCCACGTCTATCTCGGCTCGACGCTGATTGTCGTTGCCACCCTGCATGCCGGCTTCCAGATCGGCTGGAACGTCCACACGCTCGCCTATGCGCTGATGCTGCTGGTCATTTTTTCCGGCTTTTATGGACTCTATGCCTACTTGCGCTATCCGCAGTTGATGACCGAAAACCTCGGCGAAGACACGCTCGACAGCATCGTCCTCAAGATCGCCGATATTGATCGCGAGGCCCGCAAGCTGGCGGTGGGCATGGCCGACAACATCAACCAGGCGGTGCAGGATTCGCTGCAGAACACGCGCATCGGCGGCGGGGTGCTGGCGCAGTTGTCGGGCAAGTCGCGCAGCTGTCCGACCGCCAAGGCGGTCGCGCTGATCCAGGCATCGGTGCGCCAGGTAAAGGGTGAGGAAGCGCGCACCAACAAGGAACTGTATGCGCTGATGCTGCGCAAGCAGAAGCTGGTCGAACGCGCGCGCGCCGACGTCCGATTCAAGGCGGTGCTGGATTTCTGGCTGTACTTTCATGTGCCGTTGTCGATCGCGTTGCTGGCGGCACTGACGGCGCATGTGATCGCCGTTTTCTTCTACTGGTAGACGGGGCAGACCAATATGAAAATTCTGCTCATCAACCAGACCCGAAACAAAAAAGGCCAGGCGGCTCGCACCGAGCAGCCCCTGCTCACCGACGTCCTGCGCATCGGGCGCGGCACCGACTGCAAGTTGTACCTGCCCGATCCGCGCGTAGCGCTGCATCACGCGGTAATCCGCGCCGCCGCCGATGGCACTTGTTTCATTGAGGCCGAAACCGGCGCGGTCAGCATCGACGGCAGCTTCGAACGTGCCGGCAAGATGCGCGTCAATCAACGCATCCTGGTCGGACCCTACGAATTGATCGTGCTTCCTGGCCAGGATGCCTATGACCTTGTTCTCAGCGTGGAACTGGTTGAGCCCCTTCGCGAGGGTGTCGACGAAGTCCGCAGCCAGGTCAAGGCCGGGCTGCAATCGACCTGGCTGTCAAAACGCATCATGAGCTGGAGCGCATTTGCGCTGATCCTGCTGGTGTTCCTGGCCTGGCCGGTGCTGAATGCCGTCAACCAGCCGCCGGCGGCTGAAAAGAAAGAGATGCTCAATCAGGCGGTGACGCCGGATGCGGCATGGGACGTGGGGCCGCTTGCCAGCGCCCACGCCAGTTTCGGACGAGATTGCAACAAGTGCCACCAACTGCCTTTCGTCCAGGTGCGCAACGAGGCCTGCGAAGACTGCCACAAGACCATTGGCTGGCATTTTCCGCTCAAGACGCCAATGGCCAAGGAAATCCACGAGACCGTGTTTCCGGGAACACGCTGTGCATCCTGTCACCGGGATCACAAGGGTCCGGATGGCCTGGTGCGGACCGATTCCACGCTTTGCACCGATTGCCATGCCGATCTGAAATCGCGTCACCCGAAAATCGGCACGCCCAACATCAGCGATTTCACCAAGGACCATCCCGGCTTCATGCTGTCGATCCTTCAACCGGGCAAAACCGGTGATGGCGCAATCGTCCGGGTGCCGCAGGGCGACAAGGCGCTGGCGAAGGAAAATTCCGGGCTCAAGTTTCCGCACGAGACCCACATGAGCAAGAAAGGCATACGCGGGCCGGACGGCAAGGTGATGATGGAGTGTGCCAACTGCCATGTCCGCGACGAGGCCGGCATCCGCTTCAAGCCGGTGACGATGAAAGATCACTGCCAGTCGTGCCACTCGCTGGAGTTCGAGCCGAAGGCGACCAACCGCCAGGTGCCGCACGGCAAGATTGCCGATGTGCTCGATACGCTGAACGAGTTTTACGCCCAGGCCGCGCTGGCCGACACGCCGATCGACGTGGTGGTCGAGGCGGGCATCCGCCGACCGGGCGAGCGCATCAGCGAAGCCAAGCGGCAGGCCGCGCTCACCTGGGCGACCGAGAAATCTGCCAAGATTTCCAGGGAGCTGTTTGAAGTCCGCGTCTGCTTTGCCTGTCATCAGGTAACGCCGGTGGCGGCCGCGGAGAACCAGCCGGCGACCTGGCGCATCGCGCCGATAGCGGTTACCCAGCACTGGCTGCCGAAATCACGCTTCCCGCACAGCCAGCACAGCACCTTTGAATGCAGCAAGTGCCATCAGGTGACCGGCTCGAAATCCAGCGCCGATATTGCGATACCGGACCTGAAAAACTGCCGCGAGTGCCACGGCGGCAACGAGCCCGCCAAGGACAAGGCGCGCGGCACTTGCGAAACCTGCCACGGCTTCCACACCGGCAGCCACAAGGCGGGGGTGCCGGCAATTGTGCCGGGTAGCAATGTTCCCAAACCGCTTCTGCAAAAGGTGACCACTGGCGCACCGGGCGACGGGGCGAAACAATGACGGCATCGCGGCGAAAAACGGTACCGGTCCAGGCGCCGTTGAAGGTCCTTGCGCTGGTTTGTGCGGCGCTGATGACGTCTTGCGGCGGCGGTGGCGAAGGCTCGGCGGTCTGCTCCAGCAATTGCACGCCACCGGCAGCGGCGGCTGACTTCCTGACCGCGGAGGACGTGCAACGCGTCATCGCCCAGGCGGTGCACGAGGCAACCGCCCGCAACCAGCGGGCAACGATTGCGGTTTCGGATCGGGTCGGCAACATCCTCGGCGTGTTTCGCATGACCGGCGCCCGCACTACTTTCCGCATCACCAGCAACAAGGGTGTGTCCGGCGGGCTGGAAAACATCGATGTTCTGCCGGACAGCTTTGCCGCCATTTCCAAGGCAATCACCGGCGCTTACCTGTCTTCAAACGGTAACGCGTTTTCGACCCGAACCGCGAGCCAGATCGTGCAGGAAAATTTCAATCCGCGCGAATTCACCCAGCCGTCGGGCCCGCTCTATGGCGTGCAGTTCTCGCAGCTGCCATGTTCAGACCTGATGCAATCCGCCACCAATGGCAGCGTCGGCCCGAAGGCTTCACCGCTCGGCCTCGCGGCGGATCCGGGCGGCTTGCCCCTCTACAAGGGCAACCGCCTGGTTGGCGGCGTCGGCATCATTGCGGACGGTATCTACGGCCTCGACCCCGACATTACCGACGTCGACCAGGATGTGGATGAACTGATCGCGGTGGCGGCGACGACGGGATTCGGCGCGCCAGACGATATCCGCGCCAACCGGATCACGGCAGACGGGCGAACTTTCCGTTATGTCGATTCGGAGTCGCTTGCCTCCGCGCCAGCGCAGGCACCGGCTTTCGGCGCGCTGGCAGGCACGTTGCTTTCGCCGGTCAAGGCGGGGGTTTCGTTCGGTAGCGCCGCGTCCGGTTATCGCGCGGATACCGGTGCCCTATCGGCGCAAGGTGCGTTTGTACTGGTCGACAACGCCAACACCAACCGGTTTCCGGTTCGCGCCGGCACCGACGGGCAGATGCAGGCGAACGAAGTCACTGTTCTGGTTACCGAGGCGCTCAAGGTCGCCAATCGCGCGCGTGCGCAAATCCGCCGTCCGCTGGGCGTGCAGGCACAGGTCACGGTATCCATTGTCGACAGCAATGGCGAAGTGCTGGCGGTTGCGCGCACCCCCGACGCACCGGTATTCGGCACCGACGTGTCGTTGCAGAAGGCGCGTACCGCATTGCTGTTTTCACACCCCAATACCGCGGCCGATATCTCCGCACTGCCACCGGCAGACTATATCGGCGCCGGCGGCGCGACGGTGGCGCGGTTTCGCACTTTCCCGCAATACGTATCGGCAACGCGACAGTTCTTCGGCGATGGCACCATGCTTGCCAATGGTTTGGCGTTTTCCAACCGTGCCGTCGGCAATCTCGCACGACCTTTCTTTCCCGATGGCATCGGCTCCGGCGAAGCCGGCCCGCTCAGCACGCTGTATTCCAACTGGAGCCCGTTTCATCTCGGACTTCAGCTGGACCTGAATTACAACGCAATTGTCGCCGCCGCCGGCGGATCGACCGCGATTGGCTGTACCGGCCTCAGCCGGGCCAGGAACGGCATCCAGATATTCCCCGGCTCCGTGCCGATCTACCGCGGCAGCGCCCTGATTGGCGCCATCGGGGTTTCGGGCGACGGCATCGACCAGGACGACATGGTGTCCTTCCTTGGTCTCGCCAACGCGTCTCGCGCCCTGAACAATTCCATCGGCCATGCACCCAAGCCGTTGCGAGCCGACAACCTCGAGCCGCGCGGCATTGGCACGCGATTGCGCTATGTGCAATGTCCGCAGGCGCCGTTTATTGACTCGACCGAGCAGAACGTCTGCGAGGGCCTGTGACGATGACGCGGCCACCTCTTCTCCCGTTGAGTTGTCTTTGCCTCGCCGTTCTCGGCACCTTGCCGCTGCCGGGTCACGCGCAGCCCGCCGAGCCCGCCAAGCCGGCCGAGACGGTTCCCGCGCCGCTGGCCTCGACCGCCGCCAACGAAATCGAGCGCACCCGTCCGGGCAGCCAGCCACTCAAGTATGAATTGCCGCCGATCGATCCGCGCCAGGTCGAGCCGCCAACGCCGCTGGTGCCAAGGCAGTCGGTATCGGTACCGGATCGCTGGCGGATCATGGATACGCTTGGCTTCAAGTTTCCCTGGTACGACCCGTACAACCACAATGTTTACAAGGGTGACAAGCCGTTCGAGCCATTCGCAAAATGGGGGCCGGACTGGTTCCTGGCGCTGTCCGCCATTTCCGATACGCTGATCGAATCGCGGCGACTGCCGACGCCGGTGGGGTTGCAATCGTCCGAGCGGCCCGGTGCGGTCAACCTGTTCGGCCGCTCGCGACAGAACGTTTTTGTCGAAACGCTGATCCTGTCGGCCGCGGTGCTCAAGGGCAACACCACATTCAAGCCGCCGGACTATGAATTCCGCTTTGTGCCGGCGATCCAGGTCAATCATGCGCGCATCGAGGAAGTGCGCGGCCTGCGCATCGATCCTCGTGAAGGCAAGGTGCGGACCGACAACCATGTCGGCATCCAGGAAGCGTTCGCCGACGTCCATTTGCAGAACGTTTCCGACCGCTATGATTTTGATTCGGTGCGCGTCGGCATCCAGCCGTTCCAGTCTGATTTCCGCGGCTTTGTGTTCCAGGATGTGCCGGTCGGTATCCGGCTGTTCGGCATCCGCGACAACAACCTGTTCCAGTACAACCTGGGCTATTTCCGCCGGATGGAGAAAGACACCAACAGCGGCCTGAATGATGTCAGTCAGCCGGTGCGGCGCGATCATGTGCTGGTGGCCAACGTATACCGGCAGGATTTGCCGGTCATCGGCCTCACCACCCAGGCGACCATCATTCACAACATCAACCGCGAATCTGGTCGTGACTATTACGACAACAACGGATTCAAGGTTCGCCCGGCGGTGCTGGGCGACGTACGGCCGCACAACTATCACGTGACCTATTTCGGCCTGAGCAACGATGGCCACATCGATCGCTGGAATCTGACCTCGTCGCTGTACGCGGCATTTGGCACCGACGAACGCCATCCGCTGGCACAGAAGAAGCAGAAAATCCGCGCCGGCTTTGCCGCGGCGGAAGTGTCTTACGATTTTTCCTGGCTCCGGATACGCGGCAATGCGCTGTTTGCCAGCGGCGACAAGGATCCGTTCGACGGCAAGGCCACCGGCTTCGACGCGATCTTTGAGAACCCGCAGTTTGCCGGTGCCGACACCAGCTTCTTCATTCGCCAGGCGGTGCCGCTGATCGGTGGTGGTGGCGTCACGCTGTCCAACCGCAATGGCGTGCTGCCGTCGCTGCGCTCATCGAAGGACCAGGGCCAGTCGAATTTCGTCAATCCCGGCCTGGCCCTGGTTGGCATGGGTGCCGATGCCGATCTCACACCGCAACTGCGATTGCTGGGCAACATCTCCAAGCTCAATTTCATCAACACCAACGTGCTGGGCGTGCTGCGCAACCAGGCGCCCCCCTCGACCGACCTCGGTGTCGATATCTCGTTCGGTGCGCAATACCGGCCCTTTATGACGCAGAACATCGTGCTCAACGCCTCCGCCGCCGCATTGCTGCCGGGCAAGGGCCTGAAGCAGCTTTATGAAGAAGACAAACGCGGCCCGCAATACTCCGTGCTGGTAAACCTGTTGTTGACCTATTGACATGACGACCCACTCCCAGAGACAAAACTCCAGCACTGGCGCGGCCCGCAGGCCATTCTTGCCCGGAAACGCCCGCCAGTGGCTGACTTTGGCCCTCACCTGCCTTTCGATCGGCTGGGTAACGACAGCACAATCGGCCGGAGACGCCAAGCCGGCAGCGATTACCTACGCCAGCCAGCCGCCCGCGCCGGAGCGCCAGTCGGTGATGGATGCGGACCGCAAATCGAGCGGCTGCGTGACCTGTCACACCAGCACCGACCGCCACACCATGCACGCCAATCCCGGCGTGGTGCTCGGCTGTACCGACTGCCATGGTGGCGATTCGGCGGTGAAGCGGCCCAAGGATGCCGAATACAAGGGCAGGGACGAATCGCTCTACGGCATGGCGATGAATCGCGCCCACATCAGCCCGCGTTTTCCGAAGGTCTGGAACACGCCGGCCTCGAACAATCCGCAGGGTTCCTACGCCAAGCTGAACCGCGAGGCCAAGGAATTCATCCGCTTCATCAACCCGGGCGACCTGCGCGTCGCCCGCGATGCGTGCGGCGCCTGCCACCTCGAAACCGTACAGGCGGTGGAACGCAGCCTGATGGCCAGCAGCGCCATGCTGTGGGGCGGCGCGTCGTACAACAACGGCATCCTGCCTTTCAAACGCTACATACTGGGCGAGTCCTACACCGCTGACAGCATTGGCGCCCTGACCAAGAATCCGGTGCCGGTCAACGATCACATGACGCAGATGGGCATCCTGCCGTCCCTCGCCCCGCTACCGGCCTGGGAAACGATCCCTCCGGCCGACGTGTTCCGCGTGTTTGAGCGCGGTGGTCGCGTGATCCTGAGCCAGTTTCCGGAAGTCGGCATCCCCAACAGCAGTGGTGCGCTTCAACGGCTCGACGAGCCCGGTCGGCCGGATATCAAACAGTCCAATCGCGGCCCGGGCACCGGCCAGCGCATCGCGGTGCCGGTGATCAACATCACCAAGACGCGCCTGAACGATCCGCACCTGTGGTTCCTCGGCACCAACGAGCAGCCCGGCGACTACCGGTCCTCCGGTTGCACCGCCTGCCACACCATATATGCCAATGACCGTGATCCGACACGTTCCGGCCCCTATGCCAAATTCGGCCACGAAGGCAAATCGCAAACCAAGGATCCGACCATCCCGAAAGACCGCTCCGGCCATCCGCTGAAGCACGAATTCACCCGGGCAATCCCGTCTTCCCAGTGCATGGTCTGCCACATGCACCAACCAAACGTGTTTGTGAACAGTTTCTACGGCACGACCATGTGGGACTACGAGTCCGACGCGCCATCGATGTGGCCCAAGTCGCAAAAATATCCCACTGCCGCCGAGGCACGCAAGATTCTCGACCGCAATCCGGAAGAGGCATCGATCCGCGGCAACTGGAGCGACCCCGAGTTCCTGAAGAAAGTCTCCGAGCTGAATCCGACCCTGAAGGACGGCCAGTTCGCCGATTACCACGGTCACGGCTGGAACTTCCGCTACATCTTCAAGCGCGATCGCAAGGGTACGTTGCTGGACAAGGAAAACAAGCCGGTCGATGACACCGACCCGAAGAAATTCGACAAGGCAGTCCACCTGACGTCGATCCACCTTGATGTCGGCATGCACTGTGTCGATTGCCACTTCTCGCAGGATGCGCACGGCAACGGACACATTTACGGCGAAGTTGCGGCGGCAATCGAGATTGATTGCGTGGATTGCCATGGCACCGCCGACAAATACCCGACGCTGTTCACCAGCGGACCCGCCGCCAAGCCGGGCGGACGGGACCTTAAGCTTTTGCGTACACAGGACGGCCGCCGACGGTTCGAATGGAAAGAGGGCAAGCTCTACCAGCGCTCCGCGCTCGACCCCAAGCTCGAATGGGAAATGTCGCTGGTAAAGGACAGCGTCACGCCGGGCAACGCCCATTACAACGAGAAAGCCGCCCGCGCCAAGCTGATGCATTCCGGTCAGCCCGGCCGTGACGGCGCCTGGGGGCCGCCTTCCGCCGACGGCAAGACCGAATATGCCCATTCCAATGACAAGATGACCTGCTATACCTGTCACCTGTCCTGGACCACCTCCTGCGCCGGCTGCCACCTGCCGATCCAGGCCAACTGGAAAACCGAGCGCCAGCATTACGAAGGCGGCGAGACGCGCAACTATGCGACCTACAACCCGCAGGTGGCGCGCGACGACATGTTCCAGCTGGGCAAGCACGGACCGGTCAAGGGCCAGCGCGTGGCGCCGATCCGCTCCAGCTCCGCGCTGCTGCTGAGTTCGACGAATTCGAACCGCGAGCGCATCTATATCCAGCAGCCGCCGATTGCCGCCAGCGGCTTTTCGTCGCAGGCGTTCGCGCCGCACTATCCGCATACCGAACGCAAGACCGAGACCAAGACCTGCACCGACTGCCATGCCTCTCAGGCCAACGACAACAACGCCATCATGGCCCAGCTGCTGCTGCAGGGAACCAACTTCGTCAATTTTGTCGGCTTCAACGCGTGGGTGGGGTCGGCCAAACATGTCGAGGCGGTACAGGTGACCGAGTGGGATGAGCCGCAGTCGGTGATCGGCAGTTACCTGCACAAGTACGCCTATCCGGACTGGTTTGCCAATCACGAAAAGCGTGCCAAGCGACTGCCGGATGCGCATAACCAGTCGACCCGCGGCGAAGCGCGCTGCGTGATGCTGCGCGGCGAATACCTGTTTGTCGCCGAGGGTGCCGGTGGCTTCCGCGTCTACGACGTCGCCAACATCGCCAACAAGGGAATTTCCCAGCGCATCATCACTGCGCCGTTCTCACCGCTGGGTCACGATGCGCACGTGCCCAGCAGCAACGCCACCTGCATGGCCCTGCCGACCAACCAGGCCATCGCACCCGAACGCAACAAGGGCGACCTGATGCGCAAGACCAACGAGGAGCAGCCGTTCCATCCGATCTATCACTACGCATTCGTGGTGGATGCGGTGGAAGGCCTGATCGTGGTGAATGTCGACACCTTCGCCGACGGCGAGCCGCGCAACAATTTCCTCAAGCGCGCCGCCACCTGGAACGAAGGCAACGTGCTCAAGGGTGCACGGCACATCACGCTCGGCGGCTACTATGCCTATGTCGCCACCGATGCCGGGCTGGTGGTGCTCAACCTCAACGACCCGCTGAAGCCGGTGGTTGCCGCCACCCTGCCGCTGCGTGACATGCGCTCGTCCGCGCTGCAGTTCCGCTACCTGTTCGTGACCACTGCCGAAGGCCTGCAGGTGATCGATGTCACCCACCCGGAGAAAGTCGCCCTGGTCGAGACGGCCAAGGTGCCGCTGGCCAACGCGCGCTCGGTGTACGTCGCCCGCACCTACGCCTACGTGGCGGCCGGCAAGGACGGCCTGGTGATTGTTGACGCCGAGAAGCCGCACGCGCCGGTCGAACTGACGCGTTACACCGCCGACGGCAAGCTGAACGATGCGCAGGACGTGATGGTCGGCTCGACCAACGCCTCCCTGTTCGCCTATGTGGCGGATGGCGACAACGGCCTCAAGGTGTTGCAGCTCACTTCGCCCGACAGCCAGCCGAAGTTCTACGGATTCTCGCCGGAGCCAAAGCCGCAGCTGATCGCGTGGAGGCAAACCGCCTCACGCGCGCTGTCGCTGGCAAAAGGCCTTGATCGTGATCGCGGCGTGGACGAGACCGGCGGCCAGATCGCCGTGTTCGGACGGATCGGTTCACGGCCATTCAGCCGGGATGAAATGAAACGGTTCTATTTGAACCCTGACGGCAGCCTGTGGACGGTTCGTGACGAGATCGATCGTGCCGCCTTCCGCGCGACTGCAAAGGTGGAGGCAAAATGATGCGACTGATTCGTGCCGGACTGAACGGCATCGTGATTGCAGCCGGGCTGCTGGCGATCGGCTCTGTGGCGGCCCAGCCGTTACCCTACCAGTCTCCCCACGAAACCCTGGGCACCGTCACCTGCGCATCAAGCCTTTGCCATGGCGCGATCAAGCTGTGGAAGGATTCACCGGTGCTGCAGAATGAATACATCACCTGGTCGCGTACCGACAAGCACACACGCGCCTATAACGTGCTGCTGAATGCGCGCTCGCAAAAAATTGCCAAGAACCTCGGCCTGAAACAGCCCGCACATGAGGCCAAGATCTGCCTCGATTGCCATGCGCACAATATTCCCGAGGAGCGCCGCGGCGAGCGGTTCAAGCTTGCTGACGGCATCGTCTGCGAATCCTGCCATGGTCCGGCCGAGAAGTGGATCAAGCCGCACGTCAATCCGGTCAGCGATCCCGCCAGGCACCATGCATTCAATGTCGAAAACGGACTCTACGACACGGCCGACGCCACCTCGCGCGCGAAGCTGTGCCTGTCATGTCATTTCGGCAACAAGGACAAACTGGTCACGCATCGCATCATGGGCGCCGGCCATCCGCGGATGAGTTTCGAGCTCGATACGTTCACCGAGATCGCGCCGAAACATTTTGTCATCGACAAGGATTACGGCGAACGCAAGCGCATCTGGGAAGGCGTCAAGACCTGGGCGGTTGGCCAGGCGCTGGCGGTGGCGGACACGATGGATATCCTGGTCGACGAGAAACTCGGCCGCGACGGCCTGTTTCCGGAACTGGTGTTGTTCGATTGCCATGCCTGCCATCACGCCATGAGCGATGGCCGCTGGAAACCGAAGACCGCGTTCGGGCCCAGCATTTCGCCCGGCCTGGTCAGGCTGAACGACTCAAATCTGCTGATGCTGCGCGCGCTGGCCAATGCCGTGGACCCCAAGCTCGGCGAACGGGTACGTGAACAAACGCTGAAACTGCACCGTGCGGTTGCCGGCGAGGGTAACGCGCGCAACGAGGCGATGGCACTGAAGAAACTGGCGGGCGAGGTAGTGCCGGTGATTGCCAACACCGACTTCGCGGCCCCGGTGGTGCGCCGCGTCTTGGCCGGCCTGATCGATGACGGTATCGCCGGCTATTACAGCGACTATGCCGCGGCTGAGCAGGCGACGCTGGCGATGTCCAGTGTCGGCAGCTTCCTCAACAAGCAAGGCGCGATGCGCTCAGCGGCGGGCTTCAACGCCAATCTGAAAAAGCTGAACGCCCTGCTGGTCAACGACGAGCGCTATCAGCCGCAGCAGTTTGTCGCCCAGCTGAAAGACCTTCGCAAGAGCATAGAGTAGTCTGGCGCAGTTACGGAGAAGCCAATATGAGTGACAAGTTCAAGATTGCCGTCATCGGCTCCGGCCCGGCTGGCCTGTCAGCCGCCGCGCATGCAGCGGAATTGAAGATTTCGCACGTGCTGCTCGAGAGCGAGCAGCACGCGGCCGACACCATCTACAAATACCAGAAGGGCAAGCACGTGATGGCCGAGCCGGGCGTACTGCCACTGCGCAGCCCGATGAGCTTTGGCGCCGGTTCGCGTGAAACCATCATCGGCACCTGGGATCAGGAGCTGAAAAAATACGCGGTCAACATGCGCTACGGCGCCCAGGTCACCGGCATTACCGGCGCCAAGGGTGATTTCACCATCACGCTTGCCAACAAGGAGACGGTGCGCGCAGAGGCGGTCATCCTCGCCATCGGCCTTCAAGGTAACCTGCGCAAGCTCGGCGCCCCCGGCGAGGACCTGCCGGTGGTGCAGTATCAACTCAATGATCCGGACGAATTTTCCGATGAGACCATCATCGTCGTCGGCGCCGGTGACGCGGCAATTGAAAACGCCATCGCGCTTTCCAAGCAGAACAGCGTCATCATGATCAACCGCAACGACGAATTTGCCCGTTGCAAGGAAGGCAATCTCTCGCTCGTCATGGCCGCGATCAAGGATGGCAAGATCGATTGCCGGTTTGGCACCAAGGTCGAGGGCGTGGAACTGGACCTGACCCCGGACAGCGGCATGCCGGCCAAATTCCACGCCAAGACACCACAGGGCGCGGAGACCATCGGTTGTCACCGGATCATCGCCCGCCTGGGCGCCACACCACCGCGCAAGCTGGTCGAAAGCTTCGGCGTCAAGTTTCCAAACGCCGACCCGGGTGCTGTGCCGGCGCTGTCGGCGCAATACGAATCGAACGTACCGGGTATTTACATTGTCGGCGCGCTCGGTGGCTACCCGCTGATCAAGCAGGCCATGAACCAGGGTTACGAGGCGGTCGAATACATCCTCGGCAACAACGTCGAGCCGGCCGATGAGCCGGTGCTGAAGGCCAAGTTCAAAAACGTCAAGATCACCACCGTGACCGAAGCCGTCCTGCACATCCAGCAGAGCGTGCCCCTGTTGTCCGGCATCACCCAACTGCAGATTCGCGAGCTGTTGCTGGAAAGCGAAATCCATCGCCCGCAGGAAGGCGAGATCGTTTTTTCCAAGAACGACTACACCAACTCGTTCTACTCGATTGTTGAAGGCAGCGTGGTGGTCGAAACCAACACGACTACCGGCGCGGCGATTGCCTTCCAGTTGGAGAAAGGGGAGTTCTTCGGCGAGCTTGGCCTGATTTCCGGCCGTCGACGCACCGCCACCATTCGCGCCGGCAAGCGCACCCTGTTGCTGGAAACGCCGCGTCGCACGATGCTGAAGCTGATCGCCTCGGTCGAGTCGGTGCGCCGCACGCTCGACAAGGTGATGATGAAGCGAGCAGTGCGCCAGTATCTGTCGGCGACGATTCGCGAAAGCGAGGTTGAGTATCTGATCGAAAGCGCCACGATCAAGAAATACGCAACCAACGAGGTGCTGTTTGCCGAAGGCGATGTTGCCGACGGGCTCTACCTCATTCGTCGCGGGTCGGTGACGGTGTCGCGCCAGATTGCCGGCAAGGAGATCGTGCTCTCCTACGTCGCCGCCGGCAACTACGTCGGTGAGATGGCACTGATGTCCGAGGCGCCCCGTTCCGCCACCGTGCGGGCGGCGGTACCGACCGAATGCATCATGCTGGAAGCCAAGCGATTCACCGAGGTGATGTCCTCCCACTCCACGGTGCGCGCCTCGGTCGACAACCGCCTGATGGATCGCATGCGCATCAACCAGGCGATGGAGTCGGGTGACACCGGCAACATCATCTCGTTCCTGATGCAACAGGGCCTCGGTGAAGCGACCGATGTGCTGCTGATCGACGAATCGCTGTGCGTGCGCTGCAACAACTGCGAGAAGGCCTGCGCCGAAACCCACGGCGGCACCTCGCGCCTCAACCGCGAGGCCGGTCCGACGTTTGCGCAAATCCACGTGCCGACCTCCTGCCGACACTGCGAGCACCCTCACTGCATGAAGGATTGTCCGCCGGACGCCATTCACCGATCGGCCGGTGGCGAGGTATTCATCGCCGACACCTGCATCGGCTGCGGCAATTGCGAGAAGAATTGCCCCTACGGCGTGATCCAGCTGGCGCCGGTCGACCCGAAGAAGAGCCGCCCCAGCCTGATGTCATGGCTGATGTTCGGCATCGGTGCCGAGCCCGGCATGACACCAAAGTCCAAGGACAAGACGCTCGCCAAAAAAGCGGTGAAGTGCGACATGTGCAAGGACATCAAGGGCGGCGCCTCCTGCGTGCGCTCCTGCCCAACCGGCGCCGCGATTCGCGTGTCGCCGGAGAAATTCCTGGCCTATACGTCGGAGAATTAGGCGCCCCGCGAGGTGGCGGCTGCGGTTGATTCGCAAACGAAACGCCAGCACCGGCGCGGCTTTCCGGGCACTTTTGTGCCAGAAGGCGCGCCAGTGCTGGAGCTTCAGCCTGATCTCACATGCGCCGGGACATAACACCGAAGCCGTCGTTGGCGTGCGCCACCAGTCCAGGATTGGGAACGTTGCATCGTTCGTGAAATAGCTGACAACTCGCTTCCCACCCCCCTTTTCCTGCATTCTGTCGTCCCAAAACTTGCGCGGTCCGGGGTTTGGCTTAAACTCGCCGCACCCAATCAGGATGCAGCAGCGAAAGCGTCCGTTACAGTGAAAAACACATCATGACAATTCGCCAATTTGTGGCGGTGTGTGGCGTGGCCGTGGTCGCGGCAGCGATCTTGCCGGCAAACGCGCAGACGCCGGAGGAGCGCCGCAACACACCGTTGACCGCCACGCAATTGTCGGCCAGCGAAAAAATCGTGCTCGATGGCCGGCTGGACGATGCGGTGTGGCAGCGCATCGCGCCGATGAGCGAGTTCTACGAATATCGTCCGCGCGACGCGGTGGCGGCAAAGTATGCGACCGAGGTGAAGATCGCCTACGACGGGCATGCTCTTTATCTTGGCATTTTCGCGCACGACCCGGATGTATCAAAGCTCGATTCGCCACTGGTCCGGCGCGACCAGGTGCTTGGCTCGCAGGACTTGTTTGCGATCAACATCGACCCGGTCGGAAAACGCAAGTTTGCGCAGATTTTCCGCTTCAATCCGGCTGGTGCAATCGGCGACGGCCTGTTCAACGAAGACACCACCAACGAAGACTTCTCGCCGGACTTCGAATTTGAAGTTCGTACGTCGGTGGTTTCGCAGGGGCCAAAGACCGGCTGGATCGCTGAAGTACGCATCCCGTTTTCGACCCTGCGCTACTCCGATCCACCCTCACCCACCTGGAGCATCCAGATCGTGCGCGGCATGACGCGCGACCAGCAGTACCGGTTTGCCAACGGCCGCATTCCGCGCGATTCCAATTGTTTCCTCTGCTATGCCCAGGCACTGGACGGCATGCGCGAATTGCCGGCCGGACGGGAACTTGCTGTCACGCCGCAGATGACATTGCGCCGCGCGGGCGACCGGACCAATGACGGCGCGCAACGCGACAAAACCAACTTTGTCGTTGGCGCAGACGTGAAATTTCGTCCGCGTCCCGACATGGTGTTCGATGCCACCATCAACCCCGATTTTTCGCAGGTGGAACTCGATACGCCGCAGCTCGCCACCAACGCGCAGTTCGCACTATTCTTTCCGGAGAAGCGGCCGTTCTTTCTCGAGGGTGCAGACATACTTTCTTCGCCGCTCAACGGTGCCATCTACACGCGTTCGATCAGCGATCCCGCCTGGGGCGCGCGCCTCACCAAGCGCCATGAGACCAGTGACTTGACCATTCTCACGGCGCGCGATGACGGCAACGGACTGATCCTGCTGCCTGGCCCGCTCAACACTGGCTTCGCGTTGCAGCAAACCAAGTCACAGGCGACCATCGGCCGCTATCGCAACGATATCGGTGCGTGGTCAGTGGGTGCGTTGTTCACGGATCGCAGCTACGCAAGCGCGCCGGGCATCGCATCGGCGTACAACCGCGTCGCGGGAGCGGATTTCACCTGGCGGCCGATGTCGGAAATGCGGGTGCGCGGCCAGGTCCTCGGCAGCTTCACACGCGATCCGCGCAATGTCCGCGAGGCCGGCACGCCCGACAACGATCACGCCGCGCTGCTTGACTACAATTTTCGCAACCCGACCTGGAATTTTGTCGGCGGCGTGGAGCAGGTGGGCAAGGGCTTTCGTGCCGACAACGGCTTTATCAGTCAGGCCGGCTTCACCAATGTCTACCAGGAAATCCAGCGCAAGTGGACCGAAGTCGGCCCGTTTATCGAGGTGTCGCCGTATCTGAACGTTGCCCGCAAGGTCGATGAAGACGGGCGGCTGCTCTACTTCCAGACGGTGCCCGGCGTGTTTCTGGCTGCGGCGAAGAATACCAATATCGGCATCGAGCTTCGCCCGAACACCAGGGTTCGATTTCGCAATGAAGGCGGGACCTTGAAGCGCGACCAGTTCTTCATGTTCATTGAATCTGCCCCCGGCACCTGGCTGTCGCGTTACTTCATCGAGACCGCCATCGCCGATCGTGCCGACATCGGTGCCAATGTTATCCGGCGAGGCTATTACATCGGCGCCAATGCCACATTGCGATTGTCGGACCGGTTCGAGATCGAGCCGCGCATTGACGAATCCGTGATGGGCGCAAAAATCCTTGCCAGCGGCAATGAGCGTGCGCTGCACGAACGCGCCGTGCAGCTCACATCGGTGTATCACTTCACGGCACGGGATAATCTGCGCCTGATTGGCCAGTACAACAGTGTCAGACGCGGCCAGCCGTTTTATGCCGCCAGTGTGAGTTCACGCGAGAAAACCGAAACGCTTTCAGTCGTCTATGGCCACCTGCGCGGCCTCGGCACCACTTTTTACCTTGGAGCCACCCAATCTCGCAGCGTCGACGATGGGCTTCAGTTTCGGCGCAAGCAAACCGAGGTGTTCTTCAAGGCTTCCTGGGCGTTCGACCTGGTTGACCTGTTTTCCTGACAGGTGGCGAACCGCCGCGATATGACCTGACGGGCAATGGCAACCGCGCACGCGGGACTGTAAAGAAAAATCTCACCCCGATTGCGCGTGGAGCCTGGCGCAACCGGGGTGAGATCGTTTTTTGCGTATCTACTGCTTGAAAATATCGCGCTTGTAAGTTTCGGGCACGAAGAAGATGCCAATCACCACCGTCATCAGCGCGATGCCAACCGGATACCAAAGGCCGAAGTAGATATCACCGGTCGCAGCGACCATGGCAAATGCGGTTGCCGGCAACAGTCCACCGAACCAGCCGTTGCCGATATGGTACGGCAGCGAAAGGCCGGAATATCGGATGCGCGTCGGGAAAAATTCGACCAGCGCCGCGGCGATCGGTCCATAAACAGCCGTGACATACAGCACCAGAATGGTCAGGATCGCAATGATGGTCATCTTCTGCGTGCTGAAGACATCAAACATCTTGGCAAAGTTTTTCAGACCTTCCTTGGGTTCAATCGGGATTTTGACGATCGACGCGTTGGTCGCACCCGGATAGCCGGCCTTCTGCAACGCCTCATTCATCGACTTCGTGAATGCGGCCGGCACGGACTTGGTTTCATCGCCCGTCAGCCTGGCGACGTCGAAAGCCTGGATTTCGGTCTCGCCAATCTTGACTTTGGTCGTCGTGCCAGCAGGCGCCGCTTCGGTGCTGTAAGTCGCCGAACTGCGCGCGAGCGCTGCCTTGGCAACGTCGCAGGAACTGGTGAATTTCGAGGTGCCGGTCGGATTGAACTGGAACGAACACTGCGCCGGATCAGCCGTCACGACGATCTTGGTCTTCTGCTGGGCTTCATAGAGCGCCGGATTGGCGGTCTTGGTCATCAGCTCAAACAGCGGGAAGAAGGTAAGCGCTGCGACCAGGCAACCGCCGAGAATGATCGGCTTGCGGCCAATCTTGTCGGATAGCCAGCCGAAAAAGAGGAATCCGAACGTGCCGACCGTCAGCGACCAGGCGATAAGCACGTTCGCGGTGAACTGGTCGACGCGCAGGATGGATTGCAGGTAGAACAGCGCATAGAACTGCCCCGTGTACCAGACCACCGCCTGTCCGGCGACCATGCCGAGCAGGGCAAGCAACGCGATCTTGGCGTTTTTCCACTGGCCAAAAGCTTCGCCCAGCGGCGCCTTCGACAAGGTCCCCTCATCCTTCATTTTCTGGAAGGCCGGTGACTCTTTCATTTGCAGTCGGATATAGAGCGAGATCGCCAGCAGTGCCACCGAAACGATGAAAGGAACGCGCCATCCCCAGGCGGCGAAGGCGGTGATTTTGGCGCCACTGGCCATCACGACGTCCGGGTAGTTGGCGTTGACATAAATCTGCGTGAACAGGATCACCACCAGGGAAAGCAGCAAGCCCAGCGTTGCCGTCGTCTGGATGAATGACGTGTAGAACCCGCGCCGATTCTGCGGTGCGTGTTCCGCCACATAGATCGCGGCACCCCCATATTCACCACCAAGCGCCAGGCCCTGCGCCATGCGCAACGCCACCAGCGTCACTGGCGCCAGCCAGCCGATTGAATCGTAGTTGGGCAGGACGCCAACCAGGAACGTCGACATGCCCATGATCAGTATCGTGATCAGGAAGGTGTGCTTGCGGCCGATCAAGTCTCCCAGTCGACCGAACACCAGCGCGCCGAATGGGCGCACCAGAAAACCTGCCGCAAATGCCAGCAACGCAAAAACGTTGCGCGTGGCTTCCGGATACTGGCTGAAAAACTGCGCGCCGATAATGGCAGCGAGCGAGCCGTACAGGTAGAAGTCATACCATTCGAAAATGGTACCGGCAGAAGAAGCCAGAATGACCTTTTTTTCCTCGCGGGTCATTGGGCGGCTACGTTCTGCGGCACCGGGTGTCATCGGTATTGCTGCCATGTTGCACTCCTCATTGGTTGTGGTCTGCCCATCGGTTCCGCACCGCGATCAAGTCACAACATGGACGGAGGACGGCGTGTCGCTACCCGCCCGGATGGCAACACGATGAGAACATGGCCCGAAACCGGGGTTCTCGATCTTGCCTGGGTGGTAACAGGCCACAGACTAGGTTGCGAGGCTTACAGCAGCCTTACGTTGCGGCCGGCAGTGTTCAGCGAGGGTGCTTGTGTGAATTCAGCGCGATCCGAGCCGCTTGAGCAAGTGATAGGCCGGGAGCGTGCTGGAGACGATAACCAGCACCCGCGTGACATGCGCGGCAGTAACCAGCGCAACCCCCAACTGGAGGGTCCTGGCAGTGATCGACATTTCGGCAATGCCGCCCGGCGCGGCCGCCAGCAGCATGGTGGGCACAAAAATTCCCGTCACTCTGGCCAGTCCGAGCGCCATGGCCGCGGACATCAGCATCATCAGAAAAATGCACAATATGACCACCGCGACAAATCGCGGCGCATCGCTCAGGAATCGGCGGGAGAATCGGGCACCAAGCGCGCAGCCCAGCAGAACCTGTCCGGCATTGGTCAGCCCACCAGACATGGACGAAAACTCAATGCCGAAGGCCGTCACTGCAATCGTCGCCACCAGCGGTCCCATCATCCACGGGTTGGGGAAACCGATCAATGAAAACAGCGCACCGCCGCCGGCCGCGACCGCAAACAAGGTGAGCAGGCCGGACCAGTCAAACGGCACGACAACCGGCCGGTATGCATCGCCGCCATGTACGTTTGCCATTGTCAGCAACACCGGAATGGTGCACACCACAAGCAGAATGCGAAGGGAATGGGCGACGGCCACTTTGTCCACCGCGGCGCCGAAGCGATCACCCAGGTTGGCCATTTCCGTGGCCCCGCCCGGAACGCTGGCGAAGAACGCTGTCGACTCGTCGACACCGGCAAAGCGCGCCAGCACCCTGCCGGCAACGTAGCCGATCAAGAGGGCACCGAAGGCGGCCGCCAGCAATACCGGCGCGTTGCTCCATACCTCGCGGGCGACAGCCGGCGTGAAATACAGACCCAGCGTTACCGCGATGAACAACTGTCCCGCCTCACGACCCAGCGGCGGCGCGGCGAGTTGCGCGCCGGCGAAATTAAACAGCGCCATCCCCACCAGCGGCCCGATCATCCAGGGCAGGGGTGTTTTCAACCATGCACATAGTGCGCCGCCCAGCGCGGATACCGCGAGACCAAGCAGAATATTTTGGTGGTTTGGCAAGGATTGGAAATATGGGCAGTTGCCGATATAATAGCGGGCTTGCCGGGCTTTTTCCGGCAACAGAAGTAAACTGCATCGAAAGCGGCCTGGTAGCTCAGTCGGTAGAGCAGAGGATTGAAAATCCTTGTGTCGGTGGTTCGATT
>CAYQKN010000031.1:0-32481 GCA_964417885.1 uncultured Burkholderiales bacterium
TCGCAGGCGGTTACGCCGATCCGTTCGCTGGAGCTGACAATTTGCGGCAATACGCTGCGCGGAATGTCCAACAGCTGCAATAGCGACTCGTCCCAGTCGAGCCGGTGGATGTCGAACAGCATGGTGCGCGAGGCGTTGGATACGTCTGTGGCATGGAGTTTGCCTCCGGTTAGATTCCAGATGAGCCAGCTATCCACCGTGCCGAAAGCCAACTCGCCGCGCGCAGCACGATCGCGTGCGCCAGGAATATGATCGAGCAGCCACTTGAGTTTGGTACCGGAAAAGTACGCATCCACCACCAGGCCGGTTTTCTCGCGGATGAACTTTTCGTGCCCGCCGGCCTTGAGCTGATCACAGGTGGACGCCGTGCGCCGGTCCTGCCAGACGATTGCGGGTGCGAGCGGAACGCCACTCGCCCGATCCCAAAGGACCGTGGTTTCCCGCTGGTTGGTAATGCCGATGGCACCGATGTCGCCCGGTGCGAGTCCGGACTGCGCAATGGCTTCGCGCGCGACCCGCAGCTGGCTGTGCCAGATTTCCGCGGCGTCATGTTCGACCCATCCCGGCTGCGGAAAATGCTGTGCAAACTCCTGTTGGGAAAGCGCAAGAATGTTGCCGGAGTGGTCAAATACCAGTGCGCGCGAACTGGTCGTGCCTTGATCAAGGGCTAGAATGGCCTTCATGGATGGCTGGCTTATATGAACTGACACAGATTTTTTTGTCTGCGGTAAAATGAATTGATAATTTGCGCGGCTCGCCCTCGATTGCAGTCTGGCCCAGGGCATTGCCGTTAGCGACAACAGCATAACGCACTATCGAATCAGCGGAGAGTAAATGGGACTCCTAGACGACCTCAAAAAAGAGGCCGACACCCTCAAGAACCAGGAAGCGGCACGGACGCAGTCGATCAAGGCCAACGCGGCCGCGGTTGACCGCGCGCTGCGCAAGACCTTCCACTACATGAATGAGTTGTTCAAGCAACTCAACGTGGTCAAGCCGGCTTGTCCGCGTACCTACGACCTGCAAACGGTCGGCAAGATTGACGGCCTCATCCAGTCAGACTACCGGATCGAATTTCGCACCTCGCAGCGGGAGAATGCCGAGCACTACGAAAACCTGACCATTACGTTCAAGCGCAGCAAGCCCGAGCAAATGACGGTTAAGCGCGAGGCGGAACAGATCGAGCGTTTTCGCGATTTGTTGTGGCAGAACAACATGCGTTTCACCTCCGAGCCGTTCCGAAACGAACGCCGGGTGATCGTGATGGAGGTGTTCAAGATCAACTGCGACGTGATCTGCGGCGCAGATATTGTCGGCGACTACGACACCGGCGCGGTCCGCTTCAAGCTGAAGAATATTGAGGATTTTGGCCCGACCGTCTATACGCTTGACCCGGACGCCGTCACCGATCAGTCGCTGGAGGACCTCGCGAAGCTGTTCATCGGCAAGGAGTCCAACTTCAAGAATTACAACCGGCGCCCGGCGTTTAATCCCAGTGCGACCGGCCAATTCGCCAAAACCCAGCCAAAAGTGCCGCAGTACATGCCCAATCCGGTGCCGGAGCCGGCAGAGGAAGAAGAGAAAAAGGGTGGCTTGTTCGGTTCGCTGAAGTCGGTTTTCAAGAAACCGTCCGAATAGCCGATACGGCCGGCAACATAAAAAAGCCGCGTCGTTGACGCGGCTTTTTTCTTCTCGACAAGTTATCCCTTGCCCTGCAGCGCGGCGATTCGCGCTTCGATCGGCGGGTGGCTGGACAACAACGCCATGATGCCGGCTTTGTCGCTGATGCCGGATGCGGCCATGCTCTTCGGCAATTCACCGGCCTCAACGCCACCAAGCCGCGCCAGCGCCCGGACCATCGGCTGCGGTGAGCCCATCAGCGACGCGGCTCCGGCATCGGCGCGAAATTCACGCTGGCGCGAGAACCAGGCAACGATCACCGACGCCAGCAAACCGAATACGATCTGGCAAACGATGTCGGTCACGTAGTAGCCAATGCCGGGCCCGTCACGATCGTTCTTGAGCACGACGCGGTCGACAAAGTAGCCGACAACTTTCGACAGGAACACGACGAAGGTATTCACCACGCCCTGGATCAGCGTCAGCGTCACCATGTCACCGTTGATGATGTGGGCAACCTCGTGGGCGAGCACTGCCTCGACCTCTTCCTTGGTCATCGATTCAAGCAGGCCGGTGGAAACCGCGACCAGGGCGGAATTCTTGAATGCGCCGGTGGCGAATGCATTCGGTGCGCCGTCGTAAATGGCGACTTCAGGCATGCCGATATTGCCCTTGTTCGCCAGGCGGCGCACGGTCTCGACCAGCCAGCGCTCGGTTTCATTGCGCGGCGACTCAATCACCTGCGCACCGGTGCTCCACTTGGCCATCGGCTTGGAGATGAGCAGCGAAAATATCGCGCCGGTGAAGCCGACCACGGCGGAGAATGCCAGCAGCATCGGCAGGTTCAGCCCGTTTGCCGTCAGAAATCTGTTTACCCCAAGCATGCTGGTGACGACGCCCAGCACAACCATGATGGCAAGGTTGGTCAGGAGGAACAAAAAGACGCGTTTCATGTGATTCAGTCTCCGTGGGGATCCGTAGGTTAAAAACCGCAGCGGCGCATTGTACCCTTGTCCTGGGTCAAGCTTGGCTGGAGTCAGATGATGGGGTCGTCCGGCCAGGTTTCAACTACCACGTACCCGGCAAATTTCCCATTTCAACAATGCCTTAGTCATCTGAGCCGGAAAAAAGTTTTCGCCGGGTCAGTGGACGATCCGGCGCCGGATCCGGTCGGCGAAAACGCCTCCGCCGATCAGGATACCGGCAATCGCCCAGAAAACCGGCAACATGCCCAACGCGGCTCCCACCGCGCCAAACAGCAGCGGCATGACGGTCTGGCTGCCATTGATCAGCGTGGTGCGCAGGCCGAGCGCTTCGCCGGCACGGCCGGGCGGTGCCGATTCGTGCAGCAGCGTCAGTACCATCGGTTGCGGGGCGCCAAGCCCAAGTCCGAGCAGGAAAATGAGCACCATCATCAGTCCGATGCTGGTGGTAAATGACAGGGCGAAAAAACTGGTGCCCGACACCATCAGGGCGGTCACCAGCATCGTCCAGGGCTGCACCCGGTTGACGAAGAACGGCATTGCCAGACGCACGGTAAACGTGGCCGCGGCGAATGTACCCATGACGATGCCGATTTCAGACGCCGACAGGCCGATGCGTATGCCATGCACCGGGATGGCAAAGTTGTAGACGTCCCACGAGACCGTCAGGATCGCCATGGTGATGAACAGATTGCGCAGATGGGCGTCGCGCAACAGGTCAAACACGTCGCCCGGCGCGGTACCGTGCGGACGTGGCGTGGGCTTGGGAAATGGAATCTGTTTCATGGCAAGCGCCAGTACCGGCAACACGGTGAACAGCGCCAGCAGCAGGAAGGTTACCCGGTAGCCGAAGCGGTCGATGCCCACGCCCGACAGGATCGGCGCGATGAAACCGGATGTGGAAAAACCCAGGGCGACATAGCTGAAATTGACCGGCCGCTCTGCGGCCGTGGAGAGTTCGCCGACGGCGTGGTAGGCGGCAACGTTGATCAGCATGAAGGCGACGCCGACAATGATGCTGGTCGCGTACAGGGTGGCGAGACCTGGGATCACAAACGGCAGCAGCGTCCCGAGACCGACGGCGACCGATCCCAGCAGCATCGGCTTCTCCATGCCGATGCGGTCAACCCAGCGGCCGGCTGAAACCGACAGCAGTGCCGGCAGCAGCGCGTACAGGGCCATCAGTATGCCGACCGTCAGCGCCGACGCGCCCTGGTCAATGGCGAACAGCGTCACCGTCACACGGCTGCCGTTGAAAGCAACGTGATCGAGGACCATCAGGATGATGATGAGCGGAAGTGGACGCATGTCAGGACGGGATGCAGGCAGGCTATTTGGTTTCCACGACGGCTGGCGGACGGGACATCGCCATGGCAACGCCGATCGACACCACGAATATGCCGACGATGGACACCATGGTCGGCACCACACTGAATACCAGATATTCCATTGCCACGGCAAATATCGGCGGCAGATAGAGCATGCTGGTTACCCGCGTTGCCTCGCCGTGCCGCATCAGGGTATGCAGGGCGTTGACGGCCAGGATCGAGGCAAACACGACCAGGAACACGATTGAGGCGATCAGTTGCCAGGTCCAGTTGACGCGAAAATCCTCAAACACCAGGCCTAGCGGTGCCACCACTGCCAGCGACGCGACAAACTGGATCAGTGCGCCGCTACGCAAGTCCACCGTCGGGCAGAACCGGCGCTGGTACAGTGTGCCGGCAGTCAGCGACGCCAGGCCGACAAAGATGGCAAGCAGGCTGCCGCCGCTGACGGCGCGGATGTCGATCTTGTGCCAGACAATCAGTGCGACGCCCGCGAAACCAAGTGCGATCCCGCACCATTGCAGACGCCCAGTGCGCTCGCCAAACCAGCGAATCGCGATCAGGGCGGTTGCCAGAGGTTGCAGGGCAAGGACGACGGCGGCGATGCCGGCCGACATGCCGAGATACTGCGCATAGTGACTGCCGGCCAGGTGGATCGCGTGCATCAGCAGGCCGGCGATGACGATATGCACCCATTCACGCGCCGATTTCGGCCAGGCTGTCTTTAGCAAGAACACCAGTGGAACCAGGCAGAGCAGTCCGAACAGGAAGCGCAGCGTCAGGAACGTGAACGGCGCCGCATACTGAATGCCGACCTTGGTGGCGATGAAGCCGGACCCCCAGATGACGACAAAGTACCAGGCGAGGAAGGCATCCGTTTGCCGGTGGTGTGGGGCACTCAAGCTCTGGCGGCGCTGGTAAAACTCAAGCACTGGCGCGGCTTCCAGGCCAAAATTGCCTGAAACACCGCGCCAGTGCTTGAGTTTCGCTGACGGGTGCACGTCGAATGCGGGCCAGCCTGCGCAATCATGCGCGTGGTTTGCGATCGGCGAGGATCATTTCCGCCCCCCGCTCGGCAATCATGATGGTCGGCGAGTTGGTATTGCCCGAGGTGATCGTCGGCATGATGGAGGCATCAACTACTCGCAACCGGTCAATGCCATGCACTCGCAGCCTTGCGTCAACCACGGCAAGGGCATCGCTCGCCGGCCCCATCTTGCAACTGCCGACCGGGTGGAAAATGGTGGTGCCGATATTGCCGGCGGCGTCCACCAGTGCCTCATCACTGGCGTAGGACGGACCGGGCATGAATTCCTGCGGACGGTATTTCGCCAGCGCGTCGGCCATCGAAATGCGGCGTGTGAGCTTGAGCGAGTCGATGGCCACCTGCCGGTCACCGTCGGTCGACAGGTAATTTGGCTGGATCAGCGGCGCCTGGGCCGGATCGTTGCTCTGGATGTGCACATGGCCGCGGCTTTCGGGACGCAGATTGCAAACACTGGCAGTGAAGGCCGGGAACGGGTGCGGCGGATCACCAAACTTGTCCAGTGAAAGCGGTTGGACGTGAAATTCGATGTTGGCCGAAGCAACCGATGGATTGGATTTGGCGAATGCACCGAGTTGCGAGGGCGCCATGGTCAGCGGTCCGGTGCGGAACAGTGCATATTGCAGGGCCATTTTGGCTTTGCCCAACAGGCTGTTGGCCTGCTCGTTCAGGGTCGGCACGCCTGAAACCTTGAACGCCATGCGCAACTGAAGGTGGTCCTGCAGGTTTTCTCCGACTCCCGGCAGCAGGTGGCGGATGTCGATGCCATGCCGGTGCAACAATTTGCCGGGACCGACGCCGGAAAGCTGCAGCAACTGCGGGCTATTGATGGCGCCCGAGGCGAGGATCGTCTCCGCCCGCGCCTCGACGACGAATTGCTCGTTATTCTGCACAAACTCAATGCCGCAGGCGCGCCGGCTGCCATTGCGCGACTCAAACACAATCCGGCAGGCCTGCGCGTTGGTCAGGACCTTCAGATTCGGCCGCTGCATCGCCGGTCGCAGGAACGCCTTCGACGCGTTCCAGCGCACGCCGGTGCGCTGGTTGACCTGGAAGCGTGCCGAGCCGAAATTATCCCCGCCGTTGAAGTCGGCGATTTTCGGGATGCCGCATTGCTCGGCGGCATCACGCCATGCGTGCAGGATTTTCCAGTCCAGCCGTTGCTCTTCGACCCGCCACTCGCCACCTGCGCCGTGGATTTCACTGCCGCCGCCATGGTGATCCTCGGAGCGCTTGAACACCGGGAAGACGTCATCCCATGACCAGCCCGGATTGCCTAGCGCTTCCCATTGGTTGTAGTCGCGCGCCTGGCCGCGCATATAGAGCATGGCATTGATCGACGAACAGCCGCCGAGTACTTTGCCGCGCGCATAAAGGATCGACCGGCCGTTCAGGCCGGCACAGGGCTCGGTGCGGTAACACCAGTCGGTACGGGGATTGCCGATGCAGTACAGATAACCGACCGGAATATGGATCCAGATCCAGTCGTCCTTGCCGCCGGCCTCAAGCAGCAGCACGCTGACCGCGGGGTCGGCGGAGAGGCGGTTGGCGAGGACGCAACCGGCGGTACCGGCGCCGACAATGACGTAGTCGTAACTGCCAAATGCTGTTGCCATGATTGAATGACGGGCTTTTTCCCGCGCTCCCATTACAATATTGCCATAAGCGGGTCACGACAATAAATCGCGATGCTTGATACGCATCAGCGGTACGGGAGAGCGCGCTGGACATTGCCGGCACACTGAGCAAGTGGTGGAATCTGCGGTCGTCGCAAAACGTGCTGCTGCTCGCCGTTGCCATCCTGCTGTTCTCGTTCATGCTGCGTGTGCCGACGGCGGACCAGGCGATCCTCGGTATCCTCGAGCGCCAGTCTTTTGATGTTCAGGTCAATTTCCTGCGCCACTTCCACCCGAGGCCGGCGAAGGTTGAGCCAGTACTGATCGGCATCGATGAGTCAGCGGAGGATTCATTCGATGAGCCGATTGCCATGTGGCATCGGCATTTCGCCGCGCTGCTTGATGCGCTGACCGAAAGCAAGCCGGCGCTGGTCGGCATGGACGTACGACTGCCGTCGCGTTCGTTCGACCATATCCTCCCCGGCCTCGACCTCTCTTTTCTGCGCAGCCTGGCGCGGATCAAGCAGGCGTTGCCGTTCGTGGTGGTCCATACCTTTGATCGGACCGGCAGACTTGCGCCGATCCACACCACCTACCTGAAGGTGCTGGGAGACGAGTCGTTCGCCTTCGACAAGGTGCTGGAGGACCCGGACCGCTTCGCGCGGCGGTTCAATGAAAAGGAGACGGTCGGCGAAGGCTCGCTCGGCACCTTTTCCGGGCATATCGCGCGGCGGCTGGGCAAGCCGGTCGGCGCCGGCTACATCGATTTCAGCATTGGCAGCGTGGTCGAGTTTGTACCGATACAGACCGTGCTGAAACTGCACGCCGATGGCCGGCAAGCCGAACTGAACCAGCGATTTGGCGGCCGCGTGGTGCTGATCGGCAGTGTGGTCGGTGACCAGGACCGCTGGAAATTGCCGGTGGCGTTGTCGGAGTGGGAGCGAAACGCACGGGGCGAACTGCAACAGGAACAACCGGGTGTGATCGTCCATCTCCAGACCTTGCGCGGCTTGCTGGGTGACGGGCTGATTGCCCCGATCGCGGACTGGTTGAAATGGCTGATCTGCATGCTATTGCTCGGATTTATTTTCGTTCCGTCAACCCGCCGGACCTATTGGCTGGCGTTTGCCGCCGCGCCCGTGCTGCTTTTTACGGTTTCCGTGATTTTGATCACAGCCAAAATCCTCATTCCGGCGGTAACGTTCCTGATGCTGTTGTGGATTGCGGTGATGGTGGGGGCGGCTGCGGACAGCGCCAACACACTGCTCGAGAAAAACCGGCTGCGGCAGTCGTTCAAGGGCAGTGTGTCACCGGCGGTGCTGCAGGAGATGCTGGCAGGAAACCTGGCCGGCGGCGTGTCGGCCAAGACGGCGGAGATCTGTGTCATGTTCAGTGATATTCGTGGCTTTACCGGTTTGTCCGAGTCGTTGTCACCCGAGGCGGTGACCAGCCTGCTCACGCGTTATTTCGACCGCATGGTGTCCTGCGTTCACCGTCACGATGGCACCATGGACAAGTTCATGGGCGACGGCATGATGGTGCTGTTCGGCGCGCCGAAGCAGGCCGGCAATGTTTGCGTCGATGCCGTCAAATGCGCGCTCGAAATGGTCGGGCAACTGAAGCTGCTGAACGAGGAATTTGCGGCTGAGGGTTTGCCGCCCGTGGCAATAGGAATCGGCATAAACTACGGAAAAGTGGTGGTGGGCAACATCGGTTCGTCGGTGCGGCACAACTATTCGGCCATTGGCGATGCGGTAAATGTTGCCTCGCGCGTGGAGGGCCTGACAAAACGCCTCGGCGCGCCGATTGTGTTCACCGATGCCGTCAAGGCGCGACTGGGGTCGGATTTTTCGATGATTGACTGTGGCGAGCAACCGATCAGGGGGCACAGCCCGATGCGACTTTGGGGTGTTCAGGGCCAGTCGGCAGGAGCACCGCCGGCAGGACATTAGGCAGGCGTAATTGGCATTCAAGGGAGATGAGCATGAACGGAAAACTATGGGTGGCGGCATCGTTTCTCTGCGCCCTGGCGATGTCCGCCAGCGCGCAAAGTGGCGTAGCCTTTGTGACAGATGTGAAAGGTGAGGCAGCGCTGGATGCCGGCAAGGCGACATTGATGGCCGAACTGAAGAAGGGCGCGCGCATTACGTGTGCACGTGAGTGCGCCGTCGGCGTGATGTACCTGCTGTCCGGCAAGGAATTCATGCTCAAGGGGCCGGGTGATTTCCAGGTTGGCGACAGTGAAGTGACGGCAAAGATTGGTCCGCCGCCAACCACGCGCGAAACCAAGTGGAAGGTGTCTTCACAGGTTGTTGCCAGCGCCGCGCAGTCTTCCAGCGCGTCGATACGCATGCGTAGCCTGGGCGGCGGCAAGACCGACGCCGCGCTGCCGGCTGATCGCCTGATTTACCCTCGTGACACCAAAGTTGCGACCCTGCAGCCGGCGTTCCGCTGGACTTCGGCCAATGCCAAAGGCCCGTTTGACTTCGAACTCAAGTCCGCAGGCAGCGCGAAGCCGGTCTATCGCGCCAAGGCGAATGGACTCGTCCTGGCATTGCCGGCCGGCGTCAAATTGCAGCCGGACATGGAGTACAGCTGGGTGGTGAAAGCCGGCGTGATGGACGTGGGTATGACTACATTCAGAACCCTGCCGACCCACGCGCTGGAACTGACGCAGAAGCGCAAACCGGATGACAAGGCACCATTTTCAGACTGGTTGTTGTTCGCGCTGACCCTCAAGGATGTGAACGCGGATCAGGATGCGGCGGAAGTATGGGCAAAACTTGCCAAGGATCGGCCGGACCTGCCGGAGCTTGCTGCCTTGGCCAGGTAGCCTGCCTGCCAACGTTTCGCCAACGGCGTTCCGACCTGGTCGGAGCGCCGTTATTGCTTGTCACGGCGGCTGTTACCCGGCAATGCCACTGATTTTGGGCAATAATCCGGATACTTGAACCAAGAAATCATGCGCACTGTGTTTTATCGTCAATCCTTCAAGTTTGCCCGACTTGCCTTCGCCTCGCTGGCGCTTGGCCTGGGCCTGCTTGCGTCAGTTCCCGCGGGTGCGTTTGACAATGAGCGGGTGGCGCTCGTGATCGGCAATGATGCCTATCCCAACGAACCGCTGCGCAACGCGGCCAACGATGCCCGCGCCATGCAGAAGACACTGCAGGAACTCGGCTTCAAGGTTGTTTTCAAGCAAAACGCCGATATCAACACCATGCGTGCCGCCGCCGTCGAGTTTGCCAAGATGATGGACGGTGCCTCGGCCGCCGTATTCTTCTATGCCGGTCACGGCATCCAGTACAGCAACAAGAACTACCTGATCCCGGTCGATGCCAAGCTGATGTCGGAGCCGGAAATTGTCTACTACGCGATGGAGGTCGGGCAGATACTCGACAGTATGGAAGAGGCCAAGGTGCGCCACAAGTTCATCATCCTTGACGCCTGCCGCAACAATCCGTTCCGCAACCTGTTTACCTCATCCACCGGCCTCGCCAAAAGCACCCGGGTACCGCCGGGTACGTTTATTTCCTACGCCGCCGCGGCCGGCGCGGTGGCCCTTGACGGTGAAGGCGAGAACGGCCTCTACACCAAACACCTGGTGAAGGAAATTCGCTCGGCCGGACATACCGCCAGTGCCATGTTCGAGCGCGTCGGCTCACTGGTCGCGCAGGAAAGCAACGGACGCCAGTATCCGGAAAACACCTCCACGCCTTCGCCGCGCGGCGCGTTTTTCTTTGCCGAACGCGCGGCGCCGGTGATGTCGGCCAGTACCACCAATACTGGAGTGTCCGGCGATACCGCCGCGCTGGTGGACCGCGAGTTCTGGTCCAGCGTCAAGGCCAGCCGAAAGATCGAGGATTTCCAGGCCTACCTCGCGCAGTTTCCGTCGGGCATCTTTGCCGCCCTGGCGCGCAGCAGCATCGACAACCTGCGGATGGAACGGTCGCAACAGCAGGTCGCAACGGCGGCCTTGTCGTCAGCCCCGGGTAACGCTGCGCCGGTACTGGTAGCCGATCGGCCAGCCGCAGCCGGAACGGTCGCGAAAGCGGAGCCAGCCGCGCCGAAACCGGCACCAGCCGAACGGCCCGCCGTCCAATCCCCACCGGTTGTTGCTTCCGTGCCGCAACCGGCCTTGCAAGGCAGGCCGCCTGGCGATGCTGTTACCGCGCCAATCCGGGTCGCCTCAGCCCCCCAAGGTTCCGCAACCAGCGACGCTCGCGGCATGGAAGTCCGTGCGCCGGCTGCAGCGGCTGGCGCGCCGGGTGCCAACCAGGTTGCCGCCTTGTCTCCGGAGCAGAAATCTTCATTGCCGCCGGTTCCAGCCTGGCCAAAATTCATGACCGGGCCGATCGAGTATCCGAATGGCGACCGCTACGTGGGTGAATACAAGGTCGACATGGATAAAAAGGAAATCCTTCACGGCAAAGGCGAGTACGTGTCGAAGGGCTTCAAATACACCGGCGAGTTCAGGGACAACAAGAAACAGGGCAAGGGTGTCTACATTTGGTCCGACGGCGCCAAATTCACCGGTGATTTTGCCGATGACCAGGCCTCGGGCAAAGGCGTCTGGGAGTTTGCATCCGGAGACAAATATGAGGGTGACGTCCTGAACGCCGTCATGGTCGGCAAAGGGGTGCTGGTGTCCCGCGACGGCTCGCGCTACGAAGGGACATTCGCCGACGGCAAGCCGCATGGCCGCGGAACCTATGTGTTTGCCAACGGAGACAAATACGAGGGCGGCATCGCTTCCGGCAAGAAATCCGGCAAGGGCACCTACGTCAGCAAGAATGGCGACCGATTCCAGGTCACGTTTGTTGACGACGTGGCACAGGGTACCGGGTCGTACGATTTTGCCAACGGCGATCGATACGAGGGTGAAATCAGCAATGGCGCGCTGTCGGGCAAGGGCAAGTATTTTCATTCCGACGGCCAGCGCTCGGAGGGCGTCTACCAGAACGGACTGCTCAACGGCCAGGGGATCTTTTACTTCAGCGATGGTTCGTGGTTTGAGGGCACGTTTGAACAGGGCCTGAAACGTGCCAAGGGCACGATCATCTACAAGGATGGCACCAAGCGGCCGGCAGAGATCGCGGACGGCAAGATGACCGTGGCGGGCGGCTGACCGATGAGCGGCCGGCCTTGAGTCTGGTGCTGGACGTCGCGGCGGGCAGCATGGGCAGCGCCACCATCGTCGTCGGCGATGAGCACACCGCCGCGCGCGTCGGCTCCGGCAAGATTCGCGTGCTGGCCACGCCGGTGATGATCAACCTGTTCGAAGCTGCCGCGCTGGCGGCGTGCGAGCATCTGTTGCCGGAAGGCCACCAGAGTCTGGGTACCCACCTCGATGTGTCGCATGTCGCCGCGACACCGGTCGGCATGCGCGCCACCGCCACCGCGGAAGTGCTCTCTGTCGAAGGACGCACCATCCGGTTTCGTCTGGAGGCGCGCGATGAACGCGATGTCATCGGCGAGGGTACGCATGAGCGAGTGGTGGTGAATGTCGCCAAGTTCGACTTGCGAGTCCAGGAAAAGACTGCGCTGATCAAGCCGCCGCCAGGCCGGTAGCGCGTCGCGGTCAGGCGCCAGGGCGCAGTAGCGCTGCACGAATTTTCGGCAACGCGGCGCGGGCGGCATCCTCGCCGCGCCTGATACACATCTGACGGTATTCCATGCTCATGCCGGCGTAATAGCCGAGGTCTGGATGAATCACCACATCGGCGTGTGACGCCTGCGCCTGAACCTTGGCTGCGCGGCGTCGATCACGAACTGTCCACGCGGCTGGCGCGTCCGGCGGAATCGCCGATAGGTGCGCGGAAACATCCACCGCAATTACCACCCTGGCGCCGAGCTCGCGGGCACTTTGCATCGGGACCGGTTCGGCTTCATCGCCGTCATGGTATTCGACCCCCAAGATGCGTACCGGCGCGAACTGGCGCGGCGTTGCACTCGAGGCGCGGACGGCCGCCGCCGTATTGCCGCGATTGAACATCGTCAACGCATTGCCGTTCCGGGTCGCGGCCGTGATCGTGAGTTTGCGTGCAAAGCCATCCAGCGGCTTGCCACCGGTCCGCTCGGCGACAAAACGCTCCACCGCGTTGCCGTTGCCACTCAGGCCGGATGCAGAAATGCCGATAAACTGCTTTGCATCAAGATCGAGCGCGATCCGCTCTATCTCGGCGGCAGGCAGGCCATTGGCGTACATGGCGCCGATCATCGCACCCACGCTGGCGCCAACCACGAGATCCGGCTCGATGCCATTGGCCTCGAGCACCTTGAGCACGCCAATATGGGCAAAGCCGCGCGGCCCGCCGGCGCCCAGCACCAGCGCGATCCGCGGCTGCTGGTTGGCGGGATAGGGCGCAAAGGTCGGCGCGTCCGGGCCGCTGTAATCAGCAATGCCGCCTGAACATGCAGACAGCATGCCCGCCACCAGGGCGGCGCACGCCAACACCGGCAGCTTGCGCAAGGCATGAAATGAACGCATAGTGGCGGACACTTTTTTCATGCTGACAATTTATCACGGCCAAAATGAGCAGCTCCTACGATGCGGTAATCATTGGCGGCGGCCACAACGGGCTCGTCTGTGCCTGCTACCTGGCGTCACGCGGCCTGTCGGTGCGGGTACTCGAGCGCCGCGGCGTGGTTGGCGGCGCCGCGGTGACCGAGGAGTTTCATCCCGGCTTTCGCAACTCGACGGCGAGTTATACCGTCTCCCTGCTCAACCCCAAGGTGATTGCCGACCTTAATCTGGCGGCGCACGGCCTGCGCGTGATCGAGCGTCCGTTCTCCAATTTTCTGCCGCTTAATGGCCAGGATTACATCAAGGTGGGCGGCGGGCTTGCCGCCACCCAGGCAGAAGTGGCGCGATTTTCCCGCCGCGATGCCGAACGCCTGCCCGACTACTACCGGATGCTCGACGGCGTGGCCGCGGTACTCAAGGATTTGCTGCTTGAAACGCCGCCCAATGTCGGCGGCGGCATGGCGGATATGTTCCAGGCGTGGAAAGTCGGCAAACGGCTGAAGTCGCTCGGCATGGCGGCGCGCCGGGACGTGCTGGATCTTTTCACCAAAAGCGCGGGCGACATGCTTGACCAGTGGTTTGAATCGGAACCGGTCAAGGCGTGCTTTGGATTTGATAGCGTGGTCGGCAACTTTGCCTCGCCATACACGCCGGGCTCGGCGTATGTGCTGCTGCACCACGTATTCGGAGAAGTAAATGGCAAGCCGGGCATCTGGGGGCACGCGGTCGGCGGCATGGGTGCCATCACCGGAGCGATGGCGAAAGAAGCGCTGGCGCGTGGTGTCGAGATCACACTCAACGCTACCGTGTCGCGCGTCGATGTCGTCGATGGCGCGGTGACGGGGGTGGCGCTGGAAGACGGCACCGTCATCCGGGCAAAGCGTGTGGTGTCCAATCTCAATCCAAAGCTGCTGTTTGGCAAGCTGGTCGCGGCGGCCGATCTGCCGGTCGAATTCAGCCAGCGCATCAATGCCTACAAGTGTGGCTCGGGCACATTTCGAATGAACGTCGCCCTGTCTGAATTGCCACGTTTCTCCTGTCTGCCGGAGGTCGGCCCGCATTTGTCGTCGGGCATTATCATGGCGCCGTCACTGCGATATATGGAACAGGCTTTTTTCGACGCGCGGACATTTGGCTGGTCCAGGCAGCCGATCGTCGAAATTCTCATTCCGAGTACGGTGGATGATTCGCTGGCGCCGGCCGGCCAGCATGTCGCCAGCCTGTTTTGCCAGCATGTTGCGCCGGTGCTCCCGGATGGCCGCAACTGGGACGATCATCGCGACGAAGTCGCCGACCTGATGATTGCGACGGTCAACCGCTTTGCACCCAATTTTGGTGCGAGCGTGCTGGCGCGACAGGTCCATTCACCGCTCGACCTGGAACGAAAATTCGGACTGGTCGGCGGCGACATCATGCACGGCGCCTTGACCCTGGATCAGTTGTTCAGCTCCAGGCCGGTGCTGGGCTATGGCGACTATCGGACTCCGGTACGTGGCCTGTACCAATGCGGTTCCGGTACGCACCCGGGGGGCGGTGTGACCGGCATCCCCGGGCACAACGCGGCGCGCGAAATTTTGCGCGATCGTTGATCGACGGGCTAAACACCGCCGCGCGCGGCGCGGAACGGCAAAAGAGCGGGCACGCGGGCTGATCAGCTCCAGCGTGGTTTGCGTTTCTCGAGAAATGCCGCTACGCCTTCGCGGGCTTCCGCCTGCATGAAATTGCAGCTGATTGTCGCCGAAGCATCCTGATAGGCGGCGGCGAGCCCGGTCTCCAACTGCCGGTAAAACAGTGCCTTGCCCATCGCCAGCGACTGGCGCGGCTTGGCTTTCAATGTTTCGGCCAGCGCCTGAGTGGCTTCACGCAGCCCGGTTGCCGGCACCACGCGGTTAACCAGGCCCCAGTCCGCGGCCGTCGCGGCATCGATGAATTCGCCGGTCATCAGCATTTCCATCGCCCGTTTGCGCGAAATGACGCGTGACAGCGGTACCGCCGGTGTCGAACAGAACAAACCCAGGTTGATGCCGGACACGGCGAACCGGGCTGAGTCCGCTGCCACGGCCAGGTCACATTGCGCGACCAGCTGGCAGCCTGCTGCCGTGGCCATCCCCTGCACTTCGGCGATGACGGGAACAGGCAGACGCGCGATCTTGAGCATCATTTCCGCACATCGGGCAAACAGCCGCTGAACGAAAGCCTCATCGCCTGCGGCCTGCATTTCCTTCAGATCGTGGCCAGCACAATACGCGTTGCCGTTCGCCGCGACCACCAGCACCCGCGCGGACTCATCTCCCTTCACCTGATCCAGGGCGTCATGCAGCGCATCAAGCGTGGCTGCCGACAGGGCGTTGTACTGCCTCGGACGGTTCAGCGTCAGCCGGGCAATACCATCGTTGACCACAAGAATTGCGGGAGCAGATTCGGATGACGGTGTCGAGTCCATGGCGCCGGGGGGGTAGTTGATTCTGGAAACATCATACGCCGGCCGATTGCACGGCGATAAGCCGAACTTGCTTGCAGCAGTGTGCGGTTTGCCACTGCCCGCACACGCTTACCGGCGTAGCATCACCTGATCGGGGAGCAGATGCGGTTTACAACCTGAAACCAAGGGAATAGTATGTGTTTCTGGTCAGCAAAAAAGAGACTTTTCCTTTGAAATCAAAAGCAAAGGAAATAGTCTTGACGCTGAATAATAACGTTCGGCCGGGTACGGCTATTGTTCCCGGTCGGCGCACCTCGACGGTAATACCCATGACAACGAGAAACTCTTTGCGCCGTACCGGCCCGCAGTGGATGCTCTGCCTCGCCGTGTTGCTGACCGCAATCGCCCCCGGCGTCGCAACAGCCAATCCGAAACTGATGTCAGATGCACAGAACCTGCTGGCTGCAGGTAATCCGAAACAGGCCTACATGTTGCTGGTTGCCGAGCAGAACCGGCTGGGGGGTACGCCGGATTTCGATTACCTGCTGGGGGTGGCTGCGCTGGACAGCGGCAAGATTGACGAAGCCATCATCGCGCTGGAACGGGTGCTGGCGGTGAACCCAAAGAATGCCGGTGCCCTGTTGGACCTTGGCCGTGCCTACTATGCTGCCGGATCGATGGATCTCGCCGAGGCAACGTTCCGCCAGTTGCAGCAAAACAAGCCGCCCCCCGCCGCGCAGGCAACAATCGACCGCTACCTGCAGGCCATCATGCAGCGCCGCGAACAGGGCAAACGCGCGCTGCACGCCTACGGTGAGGCATCACTTGGCTATGACAGCAATATCACCGGTGTGCCGAAAGATTTTACGGCGGCGGTCGTTTCTGCCTTCAACATCCCCGGCGTGGATCCGACCGGCAACTCGATCAAGCGCAAGGCACCCTATGTCGGTGCGGCAGCCGGTTTCGACTATCTGCATCCGCTCTCACCGTCGCTGACGGCGATCGTCGGTGGCGAGGCGCGTGGCCGCGCCTACCGCAATGAGAGCGCTTACAACTCCCTGCTGGGTGATCTGCGTGCCGGACTGGCGTGGAACAACGGTGCGCACGGCATCCGCGTGACCGGTGGTTACAGCGAGTTCAAGCAGGATGGTGATGCGCCGGGTGAACCGAAGCCGACCAATGATCGCAAGACCAGCACGGCCGCGGGGGAATATCGTTATGCTCTTTCCGAGCAGCAGCAATTCAATGTCGGCCTCAGCGCATCGCGGGTGCGGTTCCCGCGCAACGAAATCGAGGATTTTGATGCGCTGGCCGTTTCTGCCGGCTGGGTCCGTTCGTTTGCCGGCCGCGGGTCACCGATCCTGCAGGTCAGCGGCTATTACAGCCGCGACGAAGCCGATCGCAAACTGGCCGATGGCGTTTCCGACAAGTCGAAGCGCGTCGGCGGCCTGCGTACCTATTACCAGTATTCGCTCAGCGAATCGCTGTCGCTGTTCAATGGCCTGGGATTCACCGCGCGTCGCGACCAGAGCGCCTTCGCGCGGGCGACGGAAGTGGAATTTGGCCGCGATCGGCTTGCTGACGTCACGCTTGGCGTCAACTGGCGATTCCAGCCGCGTTGCGCCATGCGTGCCCAGTGGTTCGCCTCGCGCAACGATTCCAACATTGCCATTTACGACTACACCCGCAACGAAGTCTCGTCCAATATTCGCTGCGACTTCATGTGAGAGCGGCAGGCGCCATGAACCAGTACAAGGGAGTCCAAGTTATGCAACCCATACCTCGCCGTTTTGCCCGTATCCGCGGCAACCGGTTTACGGCCATCGCCATCGCCATCATGTGTTCGACCGCGACGGGCAGCGCGCTGGCGGCCAGCGGACAATTCACCTTTGTCACGGGAAACGTTTTCATCCTCAAGGCCGGCAGCACGCAGATTCAGGCAAGCCGCGGCACCGAGGTCGATCCGGGCGATATTGTCGTAACCGGCGTTGATGGCATGGCGCAACTGGCCATGGTCGATCAGGCCAAACTATCGCTGCGGTCAAATTCGCGCCTGGTGATCGAGCGCTATCCGCAGGTAGAGCAGGGCACGGGCGGCGCACTGCTGAGTCTGGTACGCGGCACCTTGCGTACCTTTACCGGCCTGCTGTCGCCGACCAATCGGCAGAACTACCGGATGCAGACCCGCGTGGCGACGGTGGGTATTCGCGGTTCGGGCAACATCATGAATCACTCGGATGACGACACGACCACCACCAATCACACCATCGAAGGCAGCCACGAAGTCAGTGCGCGCGAGGGCAATTTCGCGCCGATCATTACCAATCCCAACGAGACGGTGCAGGTGGTGTTTGGCCAGGCGCCGAAGATCATCGCGACACCGCCGAGTCTGCTGAACGCAGGAAAAATCATGGTCGGCAGCGGGTCCGCCAATGACGCCGGCGGCCAGTCGGCAGATGATCGCGGACCGGCTGGTCCGGGCGCGCCGGCCAACAATGGCGCGCCGTTGGCAGGCGGCAACGGGCTCGGCTTCCCGATTGTTGATGCCACGACCAATCTGACTACCGATCCGCAAAACCTGCAAAACATCGTCGTCGCCACCAATGGCACCGCTTTTTCCGAACAGGCTGTTCCCGGCCAGATCGGCCTTGACAACGGCGCCCTGCGTTCATATACCGCCTATGCCGGCGGGCAAAGCGGCACATCGCTCAATATCAGCGGCGGAACGGTCGCGGACCTGCAGACGGTTGTCATCGGCGGAAGTACCACGGTCGTGCTCGGCCGCTGGGCGGCGGTTACCGGCGTCTCATTCAGCGGCGGCAGTGCGGCTGTGGGATCGGGTGGCGTGCACTTCGGCTATGGCGGCAGCGGCTTCCCGGCCTACCTTTCCGATGTGCTGACCGGCACCGTTTCGTACACGCGCGTGGCTTCGACGACGCCGACCAATCAGCTCGGCACGCTGGGGCAGCTGGTCAACGCGCTGCTCGACGTCAATTTCACCGCGCGAACGCTCAATGCGACGATCGGCGTCAATATGCCGGCAGCGGCCAATGCTGCCGCGGGCACCTGGACCCTGCAGGCCAACAACGTACCGTTCGCCTTCAATTCCTTCGTTGCCTTTACCGGCGGCGGCCGCCTGACCGTCACCAACGGCGCCGGACAGTCGTCGGCGAACAATGGCCTGCTGAACGGCTCGCTTGAAGGCAGTTTCGTCGGCGCCACCCTGAACGGTGCGCTGGTCGGCTACGGACTGGTGGACCAGACCGGCAGCAGCGCATCGAGTCACCAGAGCGTAAGCGGCACAATCGCTTTTCAGGGACCGTCGCAAAATGCGGCGGCGTCTTTCCGTGACGGCCTGGTATCCGACCCGAACGGCATCCTGGAAGGCGCCACATTCATCCGTTCGTTTGCCACCACCAATCGTCCGGACGAAGTGACGGCCGGCGAACTGGGTCGCGTCACCGCCTTTTCCGCACCGTATGTTGCAGGCAATCAGCTGGTCGGTCACCTGCCTTACTCGGTGGGAACATCGACCATCGCAGACAACGGCTTCGACCCGGTTACCGGGCTGGTATGGGGCCGCTGGACCGGCGGTACGTCGACCATTGGCGGCAACACCTACAATCTTGGCAGCAACAGCCTGCACTACATTTTCTCGCCGACGCAGAGCGGGCCTGTATCGTTACCGCTCACCGGCTCGGCCGTCTATGATCTGGTCGGATCCACCCGGCCAACCGACAGCGCAGGTCACGTCGGCACACTGAATTCCGCGACACTAGCGGCCAATTTTTCCGCGCGCACGATCGACACCACGGTCAATGTCGGCATCAATGGCCAGACCTGGAACGGTAGCGCCACCGGGGTGCCGATCTACCGCGACCAGTATTTTTCCGCGTATGCCGGTACCGGCGTGGCCGGTGTGCCACGGCCGGCGGCATTCGTCATCACCTGTGCACCCAACTGCACGCCGTCGCTGCTGACCGGCAGCCTGGACGGATTTTTCACCGGCCGGACCGGACGCGGAGCGGGCATCATGTACAACATGAACCGGATTACCGGCACGGCGGCATTTGCCCGGCGCGGCGGCTGAGCCGCGTGCGTTCGTCGAAGGATTGGTAAGCGCCAAGCAAGGATTTTTGCCATGAGACCTAGGCGACAGATGGCGTCATCCGGCGCCAAAACACAAGCACTGGTGCGGCTCGCAGGGCAAAAAAGCCCCGAACAGCCCGCCATTGCTGGAGTTTAAACCCGCAGTTTGCAGTGCCAAGCAACCGATAAGCCAGGCCAAACGACATGAAAACCACCATCAAGCATTTCTGCAAATCCCCATTCCTGCTGCTGGCTGCGCTTGCCATGGCGTTCATGGCGCCGGCCGCCAATGCCATCGTATGCCAGTTCAATCAAACCAGCGGCGCATGGAACGTGGCGGCAAACTGGAGCGGCGATTGCGCGGGCAGCGTGGTTCCGGGGCCCTCCGATCGCGCCGAAATTACTGCCGCCACGGTGTCCTTTCCGGCTGGCACCTTTACCGTCGGCGATCTGTACCTGGGCAATGCCGTCCTGCAAGGCGCGGGTATCGGTGCCACGAACCTGAATGTGGTCGGTGCCGGCACCATTGCATGGGGTAGTGGCTTCTATGATTTTCGCACCCTCTCCGTCAACATCAACACCCTGAGCCCGCTGCCAGCCGCCAATGGACCGCTGCTGATTACCGATGCGGTGATCACCACCAGTTCGAGTTCCACGGTAAGTTTCGCCCAGGTGACGATAGCCGGCGGCATCCAGAGCGCGATTGTCAATGCCGGCACTTTCCTCATGCAGGGCGATATCAACAGCGGCGTCGGCACCGGCGGAATTCAGAATCTGCCGACCGGCTTCTTCCAGGTCAACGGGACGTTGCAGCTTACCGGCCCGTTCAAGAATGACGGCGTGTTGAAGGTCGATTCGCCGAATGTCATCACTCTCAACAGTGCCGCCAGTTACCAGCATTCGGCCAGCAGTTCGGAAATTGAAGGCAGCGGCACCGTTGCCGCGCCCGGCCAGACCCTGACGCTCGGCGGCGGAAAAGCCAAGGGCAACCTGACCTTCATCGCGACCACTGTGAACAACACCGGCACGGTGCTGGTGCCCGGTGGTCTCGGCGTGGTTGGCGTCATGAATATCACCGGCGACTATGCCGGCAATGCGCTGGCGGACCTGGAGATCGAGATTACGGTCAACTCGACGGTTAACGTAAGTGACCGGCTGGCGGTGTCCGGCGCAGCATCGATCGGCGGCGGCAACATTGCGTTTTTCTATATCGATACCGGCTTCGGAGCGTACACCACCACCGAGTTCGACAGTTTTGACATCCTGACCCACAACGGCACCTTCTCCGGCGGGTTCGACGGATTCAGCGCGCCTGCGACACAGAACAGCACGTCACTGGTCAACGCGCCGACCGCCGTGCGGTTTGTCGTCGGGCCGGTCATAGCGGTGGTATCCAACACCAATGACACCGGACCAGGCAGCCTGCGAGAAGTGCTGACCACGGTCAACGCCTGCGCCAACGCCGGCACCGAAATCCTGTTCAACCTCGGCGTGACCGGCGGCACCATTGCGCCGTTGTCGCCGCTGCCGCCCATCACCTGTCCGATGCGGATTCGGGGTTACAGCCAGACCGGTTCGTCGCCGAACACGTCGACGACCGACTGGAATGGCGTGCTCAATGTGACGCTGGACGGCTCCGCCTGCAGCGGCTGTTCCGGCTTCGCGGTGGATGCGGCAGGGGTGGTGATCGACGGTATCAATTTCACCAACTGGAACAAGGGTATCCAGATACTCGCCAATGGCAGCAATACCAGCGTTCACGGCAATTATTTCTTCCAGGGCAATATCGGTGTCTCGCATGAGGGCGGTGATTTCGTCAGGATCGGCGAGACGCCGTTCATCGACACGCGCAACGTGTTTGTTCACGCCACCCAGGCAGGCATCCTGAGCACCGGGTATGCCGGCAGCTTCGGCCCGACCATTGCCAACAACCTGATCGGTGCCGGCGCCGGACTGGCATCGGGCCCGAACGCGAAGGGTATTTCCATCATCAGCAGCAATGGCGCCAAGATCGAGAACAATGTGATTGCCTTCAACGGCAAGGGCATTGCCATCACCAGCGGCACCGGCAACGGCTACAACCTCGGCAACCGGATTTTCGGCAATACGACGATCGGCGTGGATCTTGGCGATGACGGTCCAACGGCAAACGACGATGCGACGCCGCCGTATGACACCGACACCGGCGCGAATCGCCTGGTCAATTTTCCGACGATCACCGGCTTGACCAATTCGGCACCGAACACGGTCGTGAATTACGTTCTGAAGACGACCGCGGGCACGGCAACCAATGTGTGTTTTTGCGGCAGTTCCTCGGCGACCGAGGACCAGTGCCGTTCGGGCCCGATCTGCGCCAGCATTGGCACCGATGCCAGCGGCCTATTCACCGGATCCATCAATCTGCCCCAGACCGGCGATTTTGCCTTGCCAGTGCGCATTACCGCGTTCCAGCAGCCTGAAGGCGGACCCAAGGCAGGCAACGCGTCGGAAATTTCCCCCGGTGTCAATCTCGTTGCCGCCACCCCGGCAATTTCGGTGACCGGCACCACCACGTTTCCCGCCACCGCGGTCGGCGGCGCCAGCGCGGTGCAGACCATCACCATCACCAATACCGGCGCGGCAAACCTCGTCATTTCATCGATTTCCAATTCCAATCCCTTGGTTTTTGGCGATACGGTGAACGGCCCGCCGCCGCAGGCAGCGCACTGGTGCGGCTTCGGTTCCGACGCGATGGGTTTCCCGATCGCGGGCATGCCAATCAGCATCGCACCGATGGCGACCTGCCAGCTGGTGCTCAACTTCAAGCCGAATACCACCGGCTTGATCAGCGGCACCATCACCGTCAACTCGAACGCGCCGACCACGCCGACCGCCATTGTGCTGACCGGCACCGGTGTCGCCGTCCAGCCGACGGTTGCACTGTCGCTCGGTACCGCCAGCATCCCCGTCGGCGCCAGCACCACCTTGACCATCTCGCTGGCCAACGCCGGCGGCAGCCCGGATCCGATTTCATCCGGCAGCATGAGTCTGCCCGGTGGACTCAACACATCGGCAGTGGTGATGCCGTCCACGACTTGCGGGTCCAGTGTCAGCGCGGTCACCTCCACAATCAGTTTTTCGGGTGGCACGATTCCCGCCGGTGGCAGCTGCACCATCACGGTGACAGTCGACGGCCTCATGGCCGCCATGTATACGCTGACGTTCCCGGCCGGGGGCATCACCACTGGAAACGGCAGCAATGCGGCTGCAGCGACGGCCAATCTTGCGGTGACGGTCTCAGCCGTGCCAAGCATGGCCGTCAGTTTTGCACCGGCCAGCGTGCTGGCCGGCGCGCCATCCACCCTGACGCTGACACTGGGCAATCCGGACAGCAGCCCGGCATTCATCAGTGGCGGCAGCGTCACGCTGCCGGCGGGCCTGACCGGCACCGCGCCGATGACCAACAGTTGCGGCACGTTCGGCAGCTTCAGCGCGCAGACCTACAGTTTCGGCATGGGCTCGATTCCATCGATGGGCTCCTGCACCATCGACATTCCCGTGTCCGCGGCAACCGGCGGGACCTACACGGTCAATATCGCAGCCGGCGCGCTGAGCGCGGGCGTCGGTTCGAACGCCAATACCAGCACGGCATCGCTGCTGGTGACCTTGCCCGCGACCGTCATTACCAGCGCCAATACCGCCAGCGGAACCGTCGGCACGCCGTTCAGCTACACGATTACGGCGACCAACCCGCCATCGACGTTCAGCGCGACCGGCCTGCCGCCCGGCGTTACCGTTAATACCGCCACCGGGCTGCTCTCCGGTACGCCGACCGTGGCCGGAACGTACAGCGTGAATGCCGGCGTCAGCAATGCCGGCGGCACGGCCAACCTGATCGTCACCATCACCATCACCGCCGCCGCGGCGCCGGCTGTCACGCTGGCGCCTTCCACCGTTCCGTTTGGCTCGCGCACGGTTAACACCACCAGCGCGGCCAGCGTCGTCACGCTCACCAACAGTGGGACTGCCAGCCTGATCCTGTCGGGCATTACCGCCGGCGGCGACTTTGCCTACACCACCACCTGCCCGCTGCTGACTCCGCCGATCGCGCCAGCCGGCAACTGCACCTTCAACATCACCTTTACGCCGCTCACCGCCGCCGCACTGTCGGGGTCCATCAGCATTGCCAGCAATGCGCCGGGCAGCCCGCATGTCATCAGCCTGACCGGCACCGGTGTACCGGTGGCGGTGCCGAACCTGACTCTGAACACGACCTCGCTCGATCTGGGCAGCCAGGCGCTGGGAACCAGCAGCATCGAAAGTGGCGTCTTGGTCAGCAATACCGGCTTTGCCACCCTCAGCCTGACCAGCATCACGGTCACCGGCAGCGGCTTTGCGCGCGTCGTGCCGGGCTCCAGCCCGCCGGCCGATTGCGGCACCAGTGTTGCACCGGGCGCCAATTGTCAGGTGGCAGTCAAGTTCACGCCGGCTGTCCTTGGCCCGGCGACCGGGCAGATCAGCATTGTCAACAACGCCACCGGCTCGCCGCATCTGGTCAGCCTCGCGGGAACCGGCATCGCCTTCGCCCAGCCCAGCATCAGCCTGCCAGCCAGCATTGCCTTCGGTGACCAGGTGCTCAATACCACCAGCAATGCCAGCACCTTGTCCATCGGCAATCCGGGCACGGCTGCGCTCAGCGTGACCAGCGTGGTGATCAGCGGCACCAATGCGTCGGACTTCCGTGTGACCGGTGATTGCAGCAGCGTCGCCAGCAGCGGTACTTGCGCGCTGACGGTCACGTTTACGCCGGGTGCCATCGGCGCCCGGACGGCGCAGATCGACATCACCAGCAATGGCAGCGGCGGCACCAGCGTTACCGATAGCGTATTGCTGAGCGGGACCGGTGTGCTCGCCCCGAGACCGATTGCCGAACTGACGGTTACCGCGATCGGCTACGGCAACAATATCTTTGGTGGCGCCACACCCAGCCAGACGGTAGGCTTGCGCAACACCGGTGGCGTGGCATTGAGCATCCAGGGCATTTTTGCCACCGGTGATTTCGTCCAGGCCAGCAGTTGCCCGGCCAGCCTGGCGCCGGGCGCAAGCTGTATCGTCAGTGTGATGTTCAGTCCGCTGGGACTCGGCAGCCGCACCGGCGAATTGCAGATCCTGACCAATGCCAGCGGCAGTCCGCACCGGGTGCTGTTGTCCGGCACCGGTTGCCGGTGGTTCAGCCAGTCCCAGTCGCGGTTTTTCCTGACCGCCTGCGGCAATTAAACGCGGCGGCCGGTAGCGCCTGACGGCGTTGCCGGCCGCCGCCGCCCTGTCAATGGCTATCGGCCGCGTGGCCGCAGGCCTGACCCAGGCCCGCTGGCAAGGCGAAGGACCGGCGACTGCGGTCGCCGAAGCGATTCCCGGCTGCGGGGCGTGCGCCATAATCCGGCCGGCCACGATCAATTTTGTGGCCTGCATTTCCTGACCGGCATCATTTCAGAGCGCCTGCTCAACGGTGCTACACTTTCTCGCCACGCTGCCGCCAAAGTTTGCCATAATTCAACACCCGATGAATTGTTCGGCAACTTCCAGAAACCGCCTAATCGACGCGACCAAATGAGCCAGGAAATCATTCTTGAAACCCGCGATCTGACGAAGGAATTCAAAGGATTTGTGGCGGTTGATCGCGTCAGCCTCAAGGTCAGGCGCGGGTCGATCCATGCGTTGATCGGTCCCAACGGTGCCGGCAAGACCACCTTTTTCAATCTCCTGACCAAATTCCTGCCGGTCACCTCCGGCCAGATTCTTTATAACGGACACGACATCACCGCTGAAAAGCCGGTGCAGGTGGCGCGTCGCGGCATGGTGCGCTCGTTCCAGATCTCCGCCGTCTTTCCGCACCTCACCGTGCTGGAAAACGTGCGAGTCGGCCTGCAGCGAAAACTGGGAACCAGTTTTCACTTCTGGAAACCTGAATCGACGCTGCACGCGCTGAACGCACGCGCGATGGAATTGCTGGAATCGGTCGACCTCGCTTCGTTTGCCGATACGCTGACCGTGGAACTGCCCTACGGACGCAAGCGGGCGCTGGAAATCGCCACCACGCTGGCACTCGATCCTGAACTGATGCTGCTTGATGAACCCACCCAGGGCATGGGGCACGAAGACGTCGGGCGGGTGGTGGAACTGATTCGCAAGGTTGCCGCCAACCGCACGGTGCTGATGGTCGAGCACAACATGAGCGTGATCGCCAACCTGTCGGACACGATCACGGTGCTCGCGCGCGGCAGCGTCCTTGCCGAGGGACCGTACGAACAGGTGTCGAAGGATCCGAAGGTACTCGAAGCCTATGTCGGTACGGCCGAGCCGGAGGCCGCATGAGCGATGCGATGCTGAAGGTTGCCAACCTGCACGCCTACTACGGCGAGTCGCATATCCTGCACGGCGTGGATTTCGAGATTCGCCGCGGCGAACTGATCACCCTGCTTGGCCGCAATGGCGCCGGCCGCACCACCACGCTAAAGGCAGTGCTCGGCCTGACCGGCAAGCGCACCGGATCGATCCAGGTCGACGGCCGCGAAGTGATCGGCATGCCGACGCACCGGATCGCACGCCTCGGCCTCGGCTATTGTCCTGAAGAACGGGGGATCTTTTCCAGCCTGAGCTGCGAGGAGAACCTGCTGCTGCCGCCGATGATCGGCGAGGGTGGCATGAGCGTCGACGAGATTTATGCGATGTTTCCCAATCTGAAGGAACGTCGCCACAGCCAGGGCACCCGTCTGTCAGGTGGCGAACAGCAGATGCTGGCGATGGCGCGCATCCTGCGGTCCGGCGCGAAAATATTGCTGCTCGACGAAATCACCGAGGGACTGGCGCCGGTAATTGTGCAGACCCTGGGCCGCGTGATCCGCGAACTCAAGGCGAAGGGGCTGACCATCATCATGGTCGAACAGAATTTCCGGTTTGCTGCACCGTTGGCGGACCGGCATTACGTAATGGAGCATGGCAAGATTGCCGCAACAGTGGACAAAAAAGATCTGGCCGCCAAGGCCGACATGCTGCATGAGTATCTGGGTGTTTGAGAAGTTTGACCAACAACGAGGAGTGAACAGAACATGAAACGCAAACTGATGACAGCGGTGGTTGCCGCCGCACTCGCAACCGGCATGACCGCAGTACAGGCGCAACAGGGCAAGCTGTCCGATGACGTGGTGAAGATCGGCGTCCTGACCGACATGTCCGGCCTTTATGCGGACTTTGGCGGGCCCGGCGCGGTACTGGCGGCAAAAATGGCAGTGGAAGACTTTGGCGGCAAGATGTTCGGCAAGAGCATCGAAGTCGTCAGTGCCGATCACCAGAACAAGCCGGACGTGGCCAAGAACCTCACCCAGCAATGGTTCGATCGCGACAAGGTCGACATGACGGTCGAGAACCTCAATTCAGGCGTGGCGCTTGCGGTTACCGCGCTGGGCAAGGAAAAGAACAAGATCACCATCGTCACCGGTGCGGCATCCTCGCGCCTGACCAACGACTCTTGCGCCCCGGGCACCAGCATTCACTGGGTGTACGACACCATCGCGCTGGCCAATGTGGTCGGCAAGGCAGTGGTGAAGGCGGGCGGCGACAGCTGGTTCTTCCTGACCGCCGACTATGCGTTTGGCCATTCGCTGGAAAAAGACACCGGTGAAGTGGTCAAGGCCAACGGCGGCAAGGTCAACGGCGCCGTGCGTCACCCGCTGAATGCGACCGACTTCTCGTCGTTCCTGCTGCAGGCGCAATCGTCCAAGGCCAAAGTGGTCGGCCTGGCGAACGCCGGTGGCGACACCGTCAACAGCATCAAGGCGGCGGCGGAATTCGGCATCACCAAGACGCAGAACCTTGCCGCCTTGCTGATGCTGGTGACCGACGTTCACGCACTGGGCCTCAATACTGCCCAGGGCCTGTACCTGACCGAAGCCTGGTATTGGGACATGAATGACGAGAACCGTGCATTCGCCAAGCGCTTTGAGGCACGCAACAACGGCAAGAAGCCGAACATGAACCAGGTGGGCGTGTATTCGTCGACGCTGCATTACCTCAATGCGGTCAAGGCGGCAGGTACCGATGCCACGGCGGCGGTAATCAAGAAGATGCAGGACACGCCGATCAATGACGTGTTTGCCAAGAACGGCAAGCTGCGCCCGGACGGCCGCATGGTTCATGACATGCACCTGTTCCTGGTGAAGAAGCCGGGCGAATCGAAAGGCCCGTGGGACTATTACAAGCACATGGGTACGGTCAAGGGCGAAGAAGCATTCCAGTCGCTCGAGAAGTCGCAGTGCCCGCAATTCATGAAGAAGTCGTAACACCGGCAGTCATGGCAGTTCGCGGCGGTGCCGCGAACTGCCAACTCACTTTTGTCAAAACAGATTACTGATTCGGACTCGACTGCATGACCGAAATTTTCGGCATTCCCATCCAGGCATTCATGGGCCAGCTCACCATCGGGCTGGTCAACGGCTGCTTTTACGCCATGCTGTCGCTCGGCCTGGCGGTGATTTTCGGCATGCTCAACGTCGTCAATTTTGCGCATGGCGCCCTGTACATGATGGGCGCGTTCTTTTCCTGGATGCTGCTCAACTACGCCGGCGTGAATTACTGGTTTGCGCTGATCCTGGCGCCGATCGGCGTGGCCATTGTCGGCGTCATCATCGAAAAGACCATGCTGCGCTGGCTCTACCAGCTGGACCATCTGTACGGCTTGCTGCTGACGTTCGGCCTGGCGCTGATTTTCGAAGGCATCTTCCGCCACAACTACGGCTCCTCCGGCCAGCCGTACGAGCTGCCCGATATTTTTCGCGGTGCGTTTGACCTCGGCTTCATGTTCCTGCCCAAATACCGCGCCTGGGTGGTGGTGATGTCGATCGTGGTCTGCTTCGCAACCTGGTACATCATTGAAAAAACCCGGCTCGGCGCCTACCTGCGCGCCGGTACCGAAAACCCGAAGCTGGTGCAGGCATTCGGCATCAATGTTCCCCTGATGGTAACGCTGACCTATGCCTTCGGCGTCGGCCTTGCGGGTCTCGCCGGCGTGATGGCGGCGCCGGTCTACCTGGTCAATCCGACCATGGGGTCGGGCATCATCATCGTCGTATTTGCCGTGGTCGTCATCGGCGGCATGGGTTCGATTCTCGGCTCGATCATCACCGGCCTCGCACTCGGCCTGGTGGAGGGCCTCACCAAGGTCTTTTATCCGGAGGCGTCGAGCACGGTCGTATTCATCATCATGGCCATCGTCCTGCTGATTCGGCCGGCCGGCTTGTTCGGAAGAGAAAAATGAGAAACGCCGTGACCAATGTTTCGGCCGGTTCAACGCCAGCGGGGCGGTGCCGGCCATGAGCAGAAAAGCGATCCTGTACCTGGTGCTGCTGGCGGGCGCGTGCGTGTTGCCGTTTGTCGGCTATCCGCTGTTCCTGATGAAGTGCCTCTGTTTCGCACTGTTTGCCTGCGCCTTCAACCTGCTGATCGGATTCACCGGACTGCTCTCCTTCGGGCACGCCATGTTTTTCGGCTTTGCCGCCTATGCCTGCGGGCACGCCGCCAAGGTCTGGGGCTGGACGCCCGAAGTCGCCATCCTGTTTGGCACCGGGTCCGCCGCCATCATGGGGATCGTGGTCGGCTGGCTGGCGGTGCGGCGGCAGGGCATTTATTTCGCCATGGTGACGCTGGCGCTGTCGCAGATGGTGTATTTCATTTGCGTCCAGGCGCCGTTTACCTACGCTGAAGACGGCATCCAGAGCATCCCGCGCGGCAAACTGCTCGGCGTGATCGACCTGGGTGATGACACCGTGATGTACTTCTTTGTGCTGGCCATTTTCGTCGCCGCCTTTGCCTTGATTCATCGCATCATTCATTCGCCGTTTGGCCAGGTGCTGAAATCGATTCGTGAAAACGAGCCGCGCGCCCTGTCGCTGGGCTACGACGTCGACAAGTACAAATTGATGGCATTCGTGCTGTCGGCCGCGCTGGCCGGACTGGCCGGCGCCACCAAGTCGCTTTCGCTGGGCCTGGCGACGCTGACCGACGTCACCTGGCAAATGTCCGGCGAAGTGGTGTTGATGACGCTGCTGGGCGGCATGGGCACCATCCTCGGACCGGTGGTGGGCGCCTCGACCATTATCGCGATGGAGAACTACCTGTCCGGTTTCGGCTCATGGGTCACGATCATCATGGGTGCGACCTTTGTGGTTTGCGTGCTGGCCTTCCGCCGCGGCATTGTCGGCGAAATCGAACACCGCCTGGTTCGCAAAGCCGGCAAATAGTCCGTGTTCCTTCCTCTGTTCGGCCCCGGCGAGCGACCTGACGGTCGCTCGCTGCATTTGCGGCCAGCCTTTCCGGACGTTCACCGCTAATTGCCGGGGCCGGCCGGTTCTCGGCTATAATTCAAACGGTCGTTTTAATTTCCATTTTCCTCCTCTGAAGAGCCTACTCGAATGAAAATTCTCGTCGCGGTCAAGAGGGTGGTGGATTACAACGTCAAGGTCCGCGTCAAAGCCGACCAGACGGGTGTAGACATCGCCAACGTCAAGATGTCCATGAATCCTTTCGACGAAATCGCCGTCGAGGAGGCGATCAAGCTGTCGGAGGCGGCCGTGGCCACCGAGATCGTCGCGGTGTCGATCGGCGTCACGCAGTGCCAGGAAACCCTGCGCACGGCGCTTGCAATGGGCGCGGATCGCGCCATCCTGGTGGAAACGGCGGTGGAGGTGCAGCCGCTGGGTGTTGCCAAGCTGCTCAAGGCGCTGTGCGACAAGGAAGCGCCGCAACTGGTCATCCTTGGCAAGCAGGCGATCGACGACGATTCCAACCAGACCGGCCAGATGCTGGCGGCGCTGCTCAACTGGTCGCAGGCCACCTTTGCCTCGAAGATCACGGTCGCCGGCAATGACGCGACAGTGGTGCGTGAAATCGACGGCGGCCTGGAAACCATCTCGGTCAAGCTGCCCGCCATCGTGACCGCGGACCTCCGCCTCAACACGCCGCGCTATGCGACGCTGCCCAACATCATGAAGGCGAAGAAAAAGCCGATGGACATGTTCACACCGGAAGCCCTTGGTGTTGATGTGTCGCCGCGCCTGACCACGCTGAAGGTGGTCGAGCCGCCCAAGCGCAAGGGCGGCGTGATGGTGGCGGATGTCGCCGCGCTGGTCGACAAACTGAAAAACGAAGCGAAGGTGATTTGATTTTCGCGCTGGCGAAAGGCAAGTCATCCCCGCGCAGGCGGGGGCCCATTCTGAAAGGGATTCAAACATGTCCGTACTCGTTCTCGCTGATCACGACGGTCAGCACCTCAAGCCGGGTGTCACCAATGCCATCGCCGCCGCGCTGAAAATCGGTGGCGATGTCCACGTGCTGGTGGCTGGCAGCAATTGCGCCGCTGCCGCGTCTGCCGCCGCCGCGGTCGCTGGTGTCACCAAGGTGCTGGTGGCCGATGCTGCGCACTACGCCGGCGGTCTGCCGGAAAACCTGGCGCCGCTGATGGTCGGCATCGCCGGCAACTACAGCCACCTGCTGGCGTCGTCCAGCGCAATGGGCAAGAACGTGCTCCCGCGCGTGGCGGCCCTGCTTGACGTGGCGCAGATCTCCGACATCGTGGCGGTCGAATCTACCGACACCTTCGTCCGACCGATCTATGCCGGCAATGCCTTTGCCACGGTCAAGTCCGCTGACGCGATCAAGGTGATCACGGTGCGCTCGACCGGTTTCGACGCGGCGCCGTCAACCGGCGGCAATGCCGCCATCGAGTCGCTCGCCACCGGCGCGGACGCCGGTGTGTCCAGTGTGCTCGGCCAGGAGCTGACCAAGTCCGATCGTCCGGAACTGGCTGCGGCCAAGCGTATCGTGTCCGGCGGACGCGGCATGGGTGACGGCGACAAATACCGCGCCATCCTCGAGCCGCTGGCCGACAAGCTCGGCGCCGCGCTCGGCGCCTCGCGCGCCGCGGTCGACGCCGGCTTTGTGCCGAACGACTACCAAGTGGGCCAGACCGGCAAGATCGTTGCCCCCGAGCTCTACATCGCGGTGGGTATCTCGGGTGCGATCCAGCACCTGGCCGGGATGAAGGACAGCAAGGTGATCGTCGCCATCAACAAGGACCCCGAGGCGCCGATCTTCCAGGTCGCCGACTACGGCCTGGTGGGGGACCTGTTCACCATCGTGCCCGAGCTGACCAGCGCGCTATGAGTAACTGCTGCGCATTGCAGACAGCCGCCGACCGCCGGGGCCTGTGCAGGCCGGGACATCCGCATCTGCTGCATGGTCAAACCAACATCCAATGAAGGCAAACCGCCATGAGTGAGTACATTGCACCGCTGAAAGATATTACTTTTGTCCTGAAGCATGTGGTTGGGCTGGAACGCATCGGCAAGCTGCCGGGTTGCGAGGAAGTCACCGACGATCTCGCCGAGGCCATTCTCGAGGAAGCCGGCAAGTTCTCCGGCAACGTGCTGTCGCCGATCAATCGCTCGGGCGACCGCGAGGGCGCCAAATGGAACGACGGCGTCGTCACCACGCCCAAGGGCTTCAAGGAAGCCTACTGGAAATACATTGAGGGCGGCTGGAGCCTGATCGCCGGCCCGACCGAATACGGCGGCCAGGGCCTGCCGCACAGCATTGCCACGCCGGTCAGCGAAATGCTGGGCAGCGCCAACATGGCGTTCAAGCTGTGCCCGCTGCTGACCAACGGCGCAGTCGAGGCGCTGGTCGCGCACGGCTCCCAGCAATTGAAAGATGTATTCCTGCCGAAAATGGTGGCCGGAGAATGGACCGGCACCATGAACCTGACCGAACCGCAGGCGGGTTCGGACCTGGCGCTGGTGCGCAGCAAGGCGATTCCGCAGGCGG
>CAYQKN010000032.1:0-3286 GCA_964417885.1 uncultured Burkholderiales bacterium
CGCTGGCGCGCCCACGAGGAACGCGGGGTGCGCTCGCTCCAGGCAATGCACGACGCAATGGACGAAACGATTGAATTGCAGCGCAAGACGCTGGCCATTCCACGCCGCCTCGACCCGATGATCAAGGAGCTGTGGCTCGCCCAGCCGCGTTTCCTGCAGCGCTCGAAGGCCAAGGCTTACCGCACACTCGGCATGCCGCGATTCCGTGCCTGCTATGATTTTTTTGAACTGCGCGCGGAGGCCGGCGACGCCGACCGCGAAATCGCCAAATGGTGGGAAACGTTCCAGTTCGCCGACGAGGAAGTTCGCGAATCGATGCTGCTGCCTGACGACGAGCCGGCGAAAAAGAAGCGCCGCCGCCGCAAGAAAAAAACCGCCGGCAGTGATGCGGCGGGCGGCAGTTCGCCGGGTGCACAGCCGGAATCCGCCGGTCCGGAGTAGCGGGCATGGCCTTTTCCACTTCCAGCCTGACGGCATTTCGTTCCAGCGTCTTCATCGGGCTCGGCAGCAACCTCGACGACCCGGATTGGCAGATCCAGCAGGCAATGCGCGAGATCGACGAGATTCCGGACACCGGCCTGGTCCGGCTGTCCTCGCATTACCAGACCGCGCCGGTCGGGCTTGTCGACCAGCCGCCGTTCGTCAATGCCGTGGTCCAGGTCGAGACCATCCTGTCGCCGCATGAATTGCTGCACCATTTGGCGGAAATCGAGCAACGCCACGGCCGCGTACGCGGTGAAAAGAACGGTCCGCGCACACTGGACCTGGATATTTTGCTGTTCAACGACTGGCGGATTGACGATGCGCAACTGGTGCTGCCGCATCCGCGCATGCATGAGCGCGCGTTTGTCCTCGTCCCGCTGGTCGAAATTGCGCCGGATGCGCAAATTCCCGGCCGCGGTTATGCACGCGAACTGCTGGCCGGCATGGATCGCCGCGGCGTGCACCGGCTGGGCGCGAATTCGCCGCCGGGCATCGGCACCAGGGCACCATGAAGTATCGCTACGTGGTGGTGGAAGGCCCGATCGGCAGCGGCAAGTCGACGCTGGCGCGCCTGCTTGCCGAACGCTATGACGCGTCGCTGCTGATGGAGGATCCCGGCGCCAATCCGTTTTTGCCCATGTTCTACCGCGACATGAAGCGTCATGCGCTGGCGACGCAGATGTTTTTCCTGTTCCAGCGCATCAACCAGCTATCGGCCATTCGCCAGCCCGACCTGTTCGAGCGCAAGACGATCGCGGACTACATGCTGGCCAAGGACCGCCTGTTCGCGAAACTGACGCTGGATGACAATGAATTTGCGCTGTACGCACAACTTTACAATCACCTGCATCCGCAGGCGCCGTCCCCGGACCTGGTGATTTACCTGCAAACCTCTGTCGACCACCTGATGGACCGGATCCAGCGCCGCGGTCGGCCGATGGAGCGCGCGATCGGCGAAGACTACCTGATGCGGCTTTCGGAGACCTATACGCGCTATTTCTACGATTATTCACAGTCGCCGCTGTTGATCGTCAACAGCGACCGGTTCAATTTCGCCGATAATCCGGAACACCTGCAAATGCTGCTGACGCGCATCGAATCGCTGCGCGGCATGCGCGAGTATTTCAACGCCGCCTGAACATGGACATTATTCATACTGTTGCCGAACTGCGTGCCCGCCTGCGACCGGAAGAGTCGGTTGGTTTCGTGCCGACCATGGGAAATCTCCACGCCGGCCATATCGAGCTGACGCGCCAGGTGCGCGACCGCGTCAGCTGCGTGGTGCTGTCGATTTTCGTCAATCGCCTGCAGTTCGGGCCGAACGAGGATTTCGACAAGTATCCGCGCACATTCGCCGACGATTGCGAGCAATGCCGCGCGGCCGGCGTGGACGTGGTGTTCGCCCCGGATGAAGGCGAGATGTATCCGGTTCCGCAGGAGTATCTGGTTGAGCCGCCCGAGATCCAGCATGTGCTGGATGGGGCGGTGCGGCCCGGTCATTTTCGCGGCGTGGCAACGGTGGTGCTGAAGTTGTTCAACATGGTGCAGCCGCATGTCGCATTGTTCGGCAAGAAAGACTACCAGCAGTGTCGGGTGCTGAGCAGCATGGTGCGGCAGTTCAACCTGCCGGTTGAGATGATCCTGGCCGAGACGGTGAGGGCGCCAGACGGTCTTGCGCTGTCTTCCCGCAACGGCTATCTCAGCGCCACCGAGCGCGCCGAGGCGCCGCAGTTGTACGCGACCCTGCGCCGAACCAAGGTGGCGTTGCTTGCCGGCGAGGCAGGCATGGCCGCGATCGAGAACCGCGCCATTGGCGAACTCAAGTCGCGCGGCTGGGAGCCGGACTACGTCAGCATTCGTCGCCGCGCCGATCTGCTTGCACCGCAACATGGCGACCGTGAATTGGTGGTGCTGGCGGCAGCGCGTCTGGGACGTACACGTCTCATAGACAATATTGAAGTAACACTTTAGGTATCAGCATTGCTGATGCCGCGCGATATTGCGCCGCACAAAAAGCGATGCTACGCTGCGTCCTGGATAGAAGCCGCCGTAAACAAGGCAAGACCTCGTTTCCGGCCGGGCCGTTAGAGCATTTCTTCTAGAAACCCGCTTTATACTTCGCGCCGCTGGCCGCTTTTGGCCGTCTCCCCAAGGAGGGAAATATGCAACGCATGATGTTGAAGTCCAAGCTGCACCGTGTCACCTGCACCCAGTCGGAATTGCATTACGAAGGCTCCTGCGCCATCGACCAGAATCTGCTCGATGCCGCCGACATCAAGGAATACCAGCAGATCGACATCTACAACATCAACAACGGCCAGCGGTTTTCCACCTACGCCATCGCCGCCCAGCGCGGCAGCGGTGTGATCAGCGTCAATGGCGCGGCCGCGCGGCTGGCGGCGCCCGGTGACCTGATGATCATCGCCAGCTACGCCGCCTACAATGAAATCGAATTGAACAATTACCAGCCTGACCTGGTGTATGTTGATGCGCAGAATCGCATCAAGGACAAGCGCGGCAAAATTCCGGTCCAGATGGCCAGCTGAATTCGAGCCGGCAAGAATTTTGAGGGCGCCATTCGGCGCCCTTTTTCATTCTGATCAGTCCGGGTTCAGGCTGCCCGCAGCGAATCGACGATCTTCATCCGCGCCGCCTTGAAGGCCGGCAGGAATCCGCCGACGAAGCCCATGATGAGTGAGAAGACCAGTGTTTGCACGATGATCTTCGGCGTCAGCACAAAGCCGAACGCCAGCTGCGAAAACGACTGGAAATTCAACGTCGAAATGGTGATCACCTGCAGGAA
>CAYQKN010000032.1:3386-32214 GCA_964417885.1 uncultured Burkholderiales bacterium
AACAGCTGCTCGCGCTTGCCTTCCACCGTCAGCCGAATCTCCGCCGCCACGGCGCTGGTCAGGGCATCGTAGGAATTGGTGTCGGCGAGACGCGCCAGGGTGGAGGAATAGCCGGTACGTCGAAATGCCTGCATCAGCTGCTCGCAATCGCCCCAGACCTCGGAGTCGAAGGCGCTCTTGCCGCCATCGAAGGTGCCGACCACCAGCCAGTCGCGCTGGGCGAAACGCAGCGACTGGCCGATCGCCACGCCTTCGAACTCCTCGAAAATATTCCGGCCGACAACGATTTCGGATGAGCCGGGCCGGAACATGCGACCCTGCGTAATGCGAACCTGCGGGCGCAGTACCAGGCCCATTGGTGGCAAACCGCGGGTGACAATATTGGAAGCCTTGTCCTGTCCGCGCTTGGTCAACGAGGTCAGCACCACCGATTCCTTGGACACCATCGGCTGGCCGTCGGCGTCGCGGGCAATCTGCGGCAGGCTCTCGATCAGCGATGCCTGGTCGCGCGACACCCCGCTCTGGATCTCGGTCTCGGCCCCTTTGCGAATGAACATCACATTGTCGTGGCTGCCGGTGCCGACCATGGTCTGCTTGAGGCCGGCGTCCAGCATCAGCACGGCGGCGAATACGAACACCACCAGGCCCATGCCGCCGGCGGTCAGCAGCGTGGTGAGTTTGCGTGTCCACAGGTTGCGAAACACATACGAGAACGGCACTTTCATCCGACGTGCCTCAGGCCATCGACGATACGGATGCGCGCGCTGCGCCAGCCGGGAATGACCGCCGCCACCAGGCCCACCACCAGGCCGCTGGCCGCCTGCAGCAGCACCGTGTCGCCGGACACACGGAACGCGGCGAACACCGCGCCGGCCGGCGAACTGGCGAAGCCGGCCGCCATCGGGAACGTCAGCAGGATGCCGAGGCCCGCCCCGATCAGCGACAGCATCAGTGCTTCGCCATACACCAGTGCCGCGACAAACTGCGGCGAAAAGCCGAGCGCCTTCAGGGTTGCGTATTCGGCAAGCCGTTCGCGCGCGGTCATTGCCATGGTGTTGGCGACGACCGCCATGATGATGAACACCACCACGAACGAGACGATGCGGATCGCCACCACGATCGCCTCGGACTGGGCAACAAAGCCCAGCTGAAATGCCTTCTCGGTCTCGGTGAGTGTCTCGGCGAGCGAATTCCTGAATTCCGCGTCAATCGCGCGCGCGATATCCGCAATGCGGCCGGGATCGGTTACCTCGATGTTGAAAATGCCAATCTGGTCGGCGCGCCGCGGAAAGCGTTTTTTCAGGTATTCGTTGATGTATTCCCACTGGAAATAGAACTGGCGGGTGATGGTGGTCTCATCCTTGCCGTCAAAAATGGCGCGGATGGTAAAGCGCCAGTCACCGGGAAAAATGGTGCCCCGGATCGGAATCACGTCGCCGACTTTCCATCCGTACTGATCCGCCAGCTTGCGGCCCACCACCGCGCCCTGGCGGTCGCGCTTGAACGCCAGCAGTTCTTCCGGCTTCATCAGAAACTCGGGATACATCTCGAAGTAGTTCTCGTGATCGACGGCGAACTGCGGAAAGAAATTTTTCGGCTCGATGTAGATGCCGCCAAACCATTGCGAATGCGCGACCGACTTTACTCCGGGAACGGACTTGATCCGATCGCGGTAGTAGGAAGGCATCGGAAACACCAGCGAGATCGCGTTACGCGTCACCATGCGTGCAGCGGATGAAGAATTGGCGCCGGCGAACCAGGCGTCGACCACGGTCTGCAGCAGCCCGAAGGCGACGATGGCGATCACCAGACCGAGGATGGTGAGGCCCGAGCGCAGCTTGGCGCGAAACACGTTCTTGAAAATCAGCTTGAGGTAATACACGTCAGGGCACCGCCGCTTCGCCGGTCAGCTCGCCTTTTTCCAGGTGCACCAGCCTCCGTGCGGCCTCGGCCGCGTGTGCATCGTGGGTCACCATGATGATGGTCTTGCCCATTTCCTGGTTCAGCTGTTTGAGCATGCCCAGCACGTCGGCAGCCGACTGCTTGTCGAGGTCGCCGGTCGGCTCGTCGCATACCAGGATGGTCGGATCGGTGACGATGGCCCGGGCGATCGCGACCCGTTGCTGCTGGCCGCCGGATAGCTCATTCGGATAGTGCTCCATGCGGTCCGACAGGCCGACCAGCGCCAGCGTCATCTCGACCCGCTCGCGGCGCGACGCACGTGACAGGTTGGTCAGCAGCAGCGGCAGTTCGACATTCTCGAATGCGGTCAGCACCGGCATCAGGTTATAGAACTGGAAAATGAAACCGATATTCGACGCGCGCCAGTCGGCAAGCGCGCCTTCCGACAACCGGGTGATGTCCTCGCCGTCCACGCGCAGGATGCCCGAGTCGGGCTTGTCGATCCCGGCGATCAGGTTGAGCAGTGTCGACTTGCCCGAACCCGACGGCCCCATCAGCGAAATGAAATCGCCGCGCCCGATATCCAGCGTGATGTCGTAGAGCACCGGCACCACCTGGTCACCGCGGGTGTAGCTCTTGGCAAGGTGCTTGATTTCAACCAGCGTGTCGGCCATGGAGCTTACTTCTTGATGATGGCAACGGTGGCGCCATCCTTGATTTTTTCGGTTGGATTGAGCACCACCTTGTCGCCCGGCTTGACGCCGGAAACCTGCACCAGGTCGCCGATCTTGCTGCCGGTGGTAACGGGCGTCTGCCGGACCACGTTGTTGTCGATCACGAACATCACGTCCCTGCCGTCGCGCTTGGCAATGGTGGCGGCCTGCGCGGCAATGACCGGCTTGCGTTCCTCGGGCTTCATTTCCCGGGAAAGAAACGAGACCTTGGCGGACATGTCGGGCAGGACGCGCTTGTCCTTTTCGACAAACTCTACCTTGACCAGCACCGTCGCCTTGGAGCGGTCGACGGTCGGCACGATGCGGCTTACCCTGCCGAGCAGGCGCAGGTCCGGGAAGGCGTCGAGCTGGATCTCGACCGGCTGGGCAACGCTGATCTTCGACAGCGAGATTTCCGATACGTCCGCCTCGACTTCCAGCGTCGACATGTCGGCCATGTTGACGACCGCGCCCTTGGAGTCGGCTGCCGACGAGAACGGCGTGATGATGTCGCCGACGTTGGCGTTCTTGGTCAGGACTACGCCGTCGAACGGGGCCCGGATCAGCGTCTGCTCGACCGCCACATTGGTTGCCCGCAGGTTGGCCTCGGCGACGCCGATTGCACCATTCAGCGACGCCACCGCGGCCCTGGCCTTGTCGTGCCTTGCCTTGGCGGTGTCGAGCGTTGCTGACGAAATGAAATTCTTGCTGGCCAGATCCTCGCTTCGCCGCAGATTGGATTCCGCGTCGCGCAATTCCGCCATGCCCTGTTCCATATTGGCCTTGGCGGCACGCAAGCTGGCCTGGGCCTGGTCCTGGGTGGCACTCACATCGCGATTCTCGATCCGCGCCAGGATATCGCCTGCCTTGACGACGGACCCCTCCTGGACGCCGAGAAACTCGAGTCGTCCGGTGGCCTTGGTCGATACCGCCGCCTTGCGCTGCGCGCTGACCCGCCCGGTTGCATTCAATACCGTGATCGACTGTGACGGATAGGCGCTGGCGACCACGCCGTTTTCCACCTGCTGGGTTCCGCCACCGCCGCGCCATGCCAGCCCTGCGCCGCCGATTGCGACCAGCACGGCGGCACCGATCCACCACTTGCGCCGCCCGGTTTTCCGGCCGGAAAAGGCTTTCTGTTCGCGGGAAATGGTCAGTTTTGACAAATCGGGAGTGGCCACGTTTGATTCCTGGATGGGGTTCGACAAGTGCGTTGGATTATAGGTGATGGCTTGGCAGCCATCGCCGCCGTTTGCGCCGGGCGGCGGGTTTTCCGGAGCGGGTTGCCGCCGGCCGGCGTGAATGGTGGTTGCCTAGTCGAATCGTGCGGTGACCGACTGGAACGCGTTGCTGCCCGGCTGAACAAAGTTATCAACGATCGTGAAGTGATTGCAGCCGTCCACGGTCTCGCAAGCGCTGACGCAGCCGGGCCATGCCTGCTGCAGATCATGGGATTGCCGGCGAAAAGCATCGGTGTCGTCGCCGCCGACTGCCAGGTGCAGCGGGGCAGAAACGGCTGGTTGCAGCATCACCGGCGACAGCATCCTTGCCTGTGCCGGGTCGAGGCGCAGGTCCGCGTTCATTGATACCTGCAGCAAGGGTGACAGGCTGTATACCCCGCTCAGCGCCGCACCGCCGACGATGCGGCGCGCATCGATGCCGAGGCGGGACCAGTCGGTGGCGAGCAGCATCGTCACCAGGTGGCCTCCTGCGGAGTGGCCGGTCAGGGCGATGCGTTCCAGCGGCATCTGATGCGCTGCGCCGTGGTGTAACAGCCATGCCAGCGCGTGGCGGCAATCCGCAACCACTTCTGTCAGGGTGACCTGCGGGCAGAATTGATAGTTGAACGCAGCGAGCGACAGGCCGACATCGACAAATGGCGCGGCGACAAACGAGAAATCGGACTTGTCCAGTGACCGCCAGTACCCGCCGTGGATGAATACCACCGTGCCGCGCGCGCTTTCGGCATGGAACAGGTCCAGCCGGTGTCGGTCCGCCGGGCCGTAGGACAAATCGAGCGTGGCATTGGCGCGGTCGCGGAACCGCGCAGAGGCCTTGCGCCACCGTTCAAAAATCTGCGGATGATCGGGAACCCGCGCGCGATTGTTGTATTCGCCTTCGAGGGTTGGGTCAATGTGATGCATGCGCTATGGTAGCTGCTACCGGCCTTGCCGCGCCTTGGTTTATTGCTGTCCCGGCCCAACATCAAACGCAAGCACCGGGGCGGCTTCCAGAGCATTTTTGCCCCGCCAGGCCCGCCAGTGCTTGAGTTTTACCCATTCTTGCTGAGTACTCGGCCGCAACACGAGACCTTTGTTTGCAAATGTCGTAGATTGACGCGGTATATTGAGGCGACGCACCACCACCCCGATTGCCATGACCAGCGTATTCGATCAGGAAAGCCTGAAAACCGTCGAACTCAAGCCGTGCCCGTTTTGCGGTGACAGCGATGTTTCATCGTATGTTCGCGGCGGGACCATCGGCATTGTCGAGTGCCCGTGTGGAGCACAGATGTCCGCCGAACTGCCGTACCTTGAACGCGACAGCGAGGGGCGATCCTGCCTGTCGGACCAGCAAATCCAGATGATGGAGCGGTTTCGAAAGAAGCACCGCCTGGCGACGCAGGTTGAAGCGGTCAGCCTTTGGGCCCGATGCCTGGCGGTTGACGCGTGGAACTTGCGGGCGGGAAAACCCGCCGATGCTGCCAGTCGCAAATAGCACCAATTTGAAGGAGCGCGTACGCGCGCGGCAGGAATGAAAAATGGCCCGCATGGGGCCATTTGTCATTTTGGTGCCGAGGGCCGGAATCGAACCGGCACGCCCTTGCAGGCGCGGGATTTTGAGTCCCGTGCGTCTACCAGTTCCGCCACCCCGGCAAAATTCGGGTTCAAAAGGCAGTTGCATATTTGCCTTTTTGGTAGGAGGCGGATTATAGCGTAATCTTCGCGGCATTTCCTGATTCCTCCCGCCATGCAACTCTCGGATTTCGACTATCACCTGCCCGCCGACCTGATCGCGCAGCATCCGGCCGCGGAGCGCACGGCGAGTCGCCTGTTGCACCTGGATGGCCGCACCGGCCATTGGGTTGACCGGCAGTTTCGCGACCTGCCGGCACAGTTGCAGGCCGGCGATGTGCTGGTGTTCAACAACACCGAAGTCATCAAGGCGCGGCTGCATGGCCGCAAGTCCTCCGGTGGCAAGGTGGAGGCGCTGATCGAGCGCATCCTGCCGGACGGCAGACGCGCGCTGGCTCATGTGCGTGCGTCCAAGTCACCGTTGCCGGGTTCCACGCTGCAATTTGCCGCCGGGATCGAGGCAACCATGCTGCGTCGGCAGGACGACTTGTTTGAGCTCGATTTCGGCGCACCGGTGCATGACGTGCTGGCGCAAATCGGCGAAGTGCCGCTGCCGCCCTACATCGAGCACGGTGCCGACGCAGACGATGAGCGACGCTATCAGACGGTTTACGCCCGCCATCCCGGCTCGGTTGCGGCCCCCACGGCGGGGCTGCATTTTGATCAGTCGATGCTGGATCTGCTGCGCCTGCAGGGTGTGCATCTGGCCTACGTCACGCTGCATGTCGGTGCCGGCACCTTCCGCCCGGTGCGCGACGACGACCTTTCCCGCCACGTCATGCACAGCGAGTGGTACGACGTGCCGGCCGAGACGGTGGCGCTGGTGCAGCAGGCCAGGGCGACCGGCGGCCGCGTCGTTGCCGTCGGCACCACCAGCACGCGCACACTGGAAGCGGCCTCGGCCACCGGCGTGCTGCGGGCCGGCAGCGGCGAGACGCAAATCTTCATCACGCCCGGCTACCGGTTCCACACCGTCGATCGCCTGATCACCAACTTTCACCTGCCGAAGTCCACGCTGATGATGCTGGTGTCAGCGTTTGCCGGCAGCCAGGCCATCCGCGACGCCTACGCGCATGCGGTGGCCGAGCGCTACCGATTTTTCAGCTATGGTGATGCGATGCTGATTGAACCACGCATGCCGGTTGACACCGCCGAGCGCGGGGCAAGTGGCTAGGGCTCGACTGGCGCGACGTCGAATGCCGCCATTCTCCAGCCCCGGCCCTGCTATTTGATGCGTCCGAGCAGGATCGTGAAGCGTTCCTCACCGATCTGTACCTGGAAGCGCGGATTGACGCGGTAGACCGATTCGCTGGCAACGATGGAATCGCCGCGCCCCGATTCGTCTTCGCCCGGCACATAAATCGCGGACGCGGGTGGTCGCAGGGTTTCTCCCTCCAGCGGGTATTCGAGCATGACCGGGCGTGCCTGCTTGGAAATGAAATTGATGCCGATGACGTCGCGCGTGCCGCCCGGCAGCAGCGCCTTGCGGCTGACGATTCCCAGCAGCACCGGCAGCGCCGGATCCAGCCGCACCGCGGCCAGGTCGCCGACCTGGATGTGCTCGGCCTCCGGCCCCGAGATGGCGAGGCCGAGGCCCGACTCACTCACGTCCAACACTTGCAACACCTTGCGCGCAGGGTCAAAGGGCGCGAATTCGGAGGTTTCGACAAAGCGGCTCACGCCGTCGCCGCGGTGGGTGATGGGAAAATCCCGTGTCGCCGGCAGCATCATTGGCGGGGCGGTATTGATGCCAATCGCCCGGCTGACGATGTCGTTCATGCCGAAATAGACCTCGACGTCGATGCCGGTCTTGACCGGGTGGCGGGCGCTTTTCTCCGTCGCGTCCTGCTCCAGCAGTGAAAATTCGCGCGTCAGGTAATTGATGACGCCAAGATGCTCCTCAATCCGGAACGTCATGCCCAGGCCGAAGCCGGGAAAGATCATCCCCTGGTGAAAATACTCGATCGCGCGATCGAGCTGGCGCAACAGTGGCGCGATCGGCAGGAAAATCTGCCGGCCCGGGTGCGGGCGCGCCTGATTGCCATGCGTGCCGGGGGCGACGCCGAGGCCGTGTGTCTGGTCGAGGTCGGTGCAGAGGCAGGCCTCATTCTCGAGGGCCTCGTGCGAAATCATCAGTGCCGGCATCCAGGCGGCCAGCCAGTTGTCGAGGATCTCGATCTGCCGCGCGCTCAGGTTGCCGCTGGCCAGCCGGTCGAGCAGCAGCGCGCGCGCATACAGTGATTCGACAGTCGTTTCGATCGCCTCGCCCTCGATCCTGACGCTGACAATGAGATCCGACAGGCCCGCGCCAAGCGCGCGCGACAACAGCGCGTGGTGCTGGCTCGCGGATCCCGGACCGCGGCCGGCAATCTGCCGCCACTTGGCATCGTGTCCGGTGAGCAGGATGGCATAGGCAATGGCATGCGCGCGCTTGTCAGTCGCGATGGCGTCGTCATCGACCACGCGCTCGCCGATCTGCCTGCCGACCACCGCCAGCCGCTCAAACTGGTCGGCAATCCAGTCGTACTCGCCGCGTTCGGTTTCGCTGCGGAACAGGGTGGTGTTGAGGGCGCTGTCGCAGGCGCCGCGTGACAGGGCATCGAAGGCATCGACAGCCCAGATCAGCGCATCGGAGAGCGCGCCGCCCGACTGCTGGCGTGCCGCGACCCGCAGGTCGGCAATGATGCTTTCCAGTCCGGCACGTTGCGCGTCGCCGGGCTGTCCCTGGCGGAATTGACCGGCCGCGCTCATTTCCGGCCTGCCATCAGGCGGCCGCACCGGCGGTCATCGCGGCGCGAAATGCGGTGCGGAGCCGGTCGTCGCCCGACGGCGAACCGGCCAGGCTCCAGCCCGGTATCCGGTATGCCGATTCCAGCGCCGCATTGACCGGCTGCCGGCCAAAGAACTGCGCGTTGCGCGGCGCAATATGCAAGCCCATGCGCGCGATCACCACGTTCTCCGCTGCTGCGGGAAAATGGTTTTCAAAGTACCGTGCGGTCCCGCTGAACAGGGTGATTTCCTGCGCCAGGTAGGCCAGTTCCAGCAATGCCAGCGGCAGCGACTTGTCCTGCGGCGATTCCTGCACCGCAAGGATCAATGCCTCGGCGCCCAGCCGCCGCTCACCTTCGTCGAACAATTCGCGCGCAAGGCGGATGATCGGTCCGGACTTGCCGCGGATCGCGGCCAGGTCGGGAAACTGCACCGCGATATAACGATCGCGCAGGCGCTTGCGGCGCAAGTCGGCAACCAGTTGCGAGGCACGAAATGACAACGCCGTTTCAGCTCTGGTGACAGTCATGGCGGGAAAGTGAAAAATGGGCACTGCCGCGGGGTGGAAATCGTCCGGCGCGAGCGCGGCCGGACGGCCGCGACTAGCTCAGGTGGACCCGGCTCTGCGCACTGACATGCTGTTTCAGGAATTCCATCTGGTCGGCCAGGATGCGGCGATTGGCGAGGATCAGGAATTCGGCGCGATTGGGCACATACGGCGCATAGATCAATTCCATGTGCGCCTCCTCGGGTAGCCGGCTGCCCTTGCGCTCGTTGCACGGCCGGCAGGCGGTGACGACATTCATCCAGGTATCCTGGCCGCGGCGCGAGTAGGGGATCACATGGTCGCGGGTCAGCTTCGAATGGGAAAAGATGCCGCCGCAATAGCCGCAAACATGCCGGTCGCGATGGAACAGCTCGCGATTGTTCAGCGGCGGTACCTGATTGAAGCTCTTCATCGCCATCGCCTTGCCGCGGATGGCAATGATCGAGGCCGCCGTGACGGTCGATATTTCGCCAGTATCGCGGCATTTGCCGCCCGACACGGTGAAGGCCTCGCTGCCGGTCTCCCAGGCCACCCGCTCCTTGGCGTAATACCAGACGGCGTGCTGCCAGGTAATCCAGCGATGCGGGATGCCGTTCTGGTCCAGCGTCAGGATCAGCGGGTAGCGCTTGGCCTCAGGGGAAAAAAGCGAAAAAGCCGGCTCCAGCGGCTCGCGTGGCTGCGGATTCGCCGCCGGCAACCTGGCCTGCCTGGTGGCGAGCCTCGTTTGCAATTTCTGGTGCGGGGCGGCTTTGCTTCGATGCTGCACGTTTTCTCCTTCCGGTCCGCGCTTGGCGAAATGGGGTACCAACGGCGATAATTGCATTGCGAGACAAATCTTAACTTGCGGCCTGACTGCAACAGTCACGGGAGAACGCCCCCGCGGCTAGAGGCTAACTGAAAACCCCCCTCCTGAGAAGCCCCCATGAATCTAGACAGAGTCGACTCCGGCTACGATGTCCCGAACGACGTCAATGTGGTCATTGAAATTCCGATGAACGGTGACCCGATCAAATTCGAACTGGACAAGGCGACTGGCGCATTGTTCGTTGACCGTTTCATGTCCACCTGCATGCACTACCCGTGCAACTACGGCTACATCCCGCACACGCTGTCCGACGACGGCGATCCGGTTGACGTACTGGTGGTGACGCCATTTCCGCTGATTCCGGGGGTGGTGGTGCGCTGCCGGCCGATCGGCATGCTGAAGATGACCGACGAGGCCGGCGGCGACGAAAAGCTGCTGGCGGTGCCGATCGACAAACTGACCCCGATCTATCGCAAGGTGCAGTCGCCGCGCGACCTGCCTGAACTGACGATGAACCAGATCGCCCATTTTTTTCAGCACTACAAGGATCTTGAACCCGGCAAATGGGTCAAGGTGCAGGGCTGGGTCGGCCCCGAGGAGGCCAAGAAAGCGATTCTTGACGGCATCAAGAAATTCAAGTCGTTGCGCAAGAAGCCCAAATACTGATTTCGCAGGCGCACACCGCAATAGACGCGCATGTGGCGCGACCAATCCGCACAGGGCAAGCGTGCGGAGTATTCATGCGCCGGTTCAATGTTCTGCCGGTGACGGCAATTGAGGCGGCGGCGTGCTCCCGCCGGCGACGTCCGTGGTGAATGGCACGGCGGCCTATTGCACGCCGAACGCGGGTATGATGCGGCTGCCATTGTCACAATGTGTCTGAGAAATGATCCTGCCGGAACCGTATACCGTAGAAATCTGCGACTGGAAGCAGCGCGACGCACTGCTCAAGGTGCGCTATGCCGTGTTTGTCGAGGAACAGAAGGTTCCGGTCGAAATCGAGCAGGACGACAAGGACCCGGTCAGCGTACATGTGCTGGCACGCGATTCCCGCGGTGAAGTCATCGGCACGGCACGGCTGATCTTGCAGGAATTGCCGCGGATCGGCCGCATGGCGGTGCTGAAGCCCTGGCGGCGATCCGGCGTCGGCGCGGCGATGCTGGAGGCGTTATGTGCCGAGGCAAAGCGGCGCGGCTACAGCGAAATCATGCTCAACGCACAGACCCACGCAACGCCGTTCTACTTCAAACACGGGTTCCTGTCGCATGGCCCCGAGTTCGCCGAGGCCGGCATTCCTCATCAGGAAATGCGCAAGCAGATTTAGCCGAACTCCGGCACCGCGTAGGGCAGGTTGAGCACCGACACCGGCATCCCGTCCGGCGAACCGAGGCGCAGCGAATTTGCCTTGAGACTCTCGATTTGTGCCACCACCAGCGCCTCGGCACCGCCGCCAGGCGCCGGCGCCAGGCTGGCGAGGATGCCGGCAGTCTGCTCTCCGAATTCTGCCGCAAACAGCGGATCACCGATCTTTGCTGCACCCGGGTTGGCAATGTGCACCCGTGCCAGCCGGCGCTTGAGGATGCCGCGGTACTGGGTTCGCGCGACAATTTCCTGCCCGGGGTAGCAGCCTTTCTTGAAACTGACGCCGCCAACCAGTTCGAAATTGGCCATCTGCGGCACGAACGCGTCCTGCGTTGCCGGCAGAATGGTAAGCATGCCCTCGCGTATCGTCAGCAGGTCCCAGACAGTCGCGCCCACACGCCGCGCCTGTTGTGCCAGCGCGTGCCAAAGCGGAATGGCATCGTCCGCGGCCGCGATGAATTCGAATCGATCCGCCGAGACGCGGATCAATCGACCACCCTGCAGGTGCAGGGTCGATAGCGGCAACTCCGGCACCGTGCCAAGCACTTGACCGAGCAATGCGGCCGCGCCCGGGCCGGCGATACCGAATCGCATCCACTGGTTGCCGGCGTCCGACAGGGTCACCCGTGAACGCAACACGAACATCTGCAGCCGTTTCTGGATCGCGGCCTGCAACACCCGCGGCAGTTGCAGAAAATAACCCTGGCGACCCTTCCACATCAGGCACGTGACAAGCAGGCGACCCTTGGGTGAGCACCAGCCGTTCCACTGTGCGCGACCCTCTTCCAGTGAGAGGACATCGTTGCTGAATTGCGCGTGCAGGAATGCGGCCGCGTCCTCGCCGCTGGCCAGGATCAGCCCGTCGTGGGACAGGTCGCAGATCACCGGCCCGGCAACGGCCGCCGCGCATTCTGCCGCGGGGTCGCCAAAGTCGGCAACACGTCCATCGGCAAATCTCGCACCTTGGTCAGTGAGATCGGAAATCCAGCGTTCGCTCATGGGAGACTTTAGAATGATGTCCAAGCTATTGTAGTTTCATTCTCGTGCCACAACTTCAAGCCCCCGCAATCAATTCGTCCGACCCGCGCTGGATCGAGGTGCGCGTGTCGCGCATCAACCTCGCCGTCAGCATGGTGGGCGCGCTGCTGGCCTATCCGGTCATGCTGCTGGTCGAGGGCATGTCACCGGCCATTCGCATCGGCCTGCTGGTGTTGTTCAGCATCGCCATGGCGTGGGATCTTCACCTGATCCTGCTCCGCGGCCGGCAGTCGGTGCGCGCTTTCTATCTGCTTGATCGCGATACCGTGTCGACCGCGGCGGACGGTGCCGCTCAGCCGGTTGATGGCCGGTCCCAACCCGAAGGGCGGCGCCAGGTGCTGTCAATTCGCGTCAGAAGGGCCAAGGCTCCCGTGGCCGAAGGCGCGCAGGGCTGCGAGGGCGAGGTGCTCGGCGGTGCGTTTGTCTCGCCATGGTTTGCCGCACTGCGCTACCGCCTGCCCGGCGACCCGCCCTGGCGGCGATGGCTGCCCCGCATCATCCCGTTGTGGTCCGACAGTATTGACGCCGACGAATTCCGCCGCATTCGCGTTGTACTGAAGTGGAAATGAGTGCGTAGCCGCGCCGCAACCGACCCGTAGCGCCGGCCTGCTCCGGTATAATTTGGGTCCGGCCCAACCATTCCCCCGGCCCCGCCAATGAACACCCCTGATGCTGCATCGCACGACGCGCCAACCCTGTTGTCGCTGCGTGGCCCGCAAGCCGTTTCCCCGTTCCGCCTCGAAAAACTTCTGCAGTCGCTGCGCCGGGAGCATCCGGCGGTACGCGCGGTGGCAACCGGGTTTGTCCATTTTGTGCAGGCGGGCCGCGCGTTGTCGCCCGCCGAAATGGGCATTCTCGAGCAACTGCTCACCTACGGAACAGCCGCCACGGATGACCTGTCCGGGGAAGCCTTTCTGGTGATCCCGCGGCCGGGCACGATCTCGCCCTGGGCCTCCAAGGCAACCAATATCGCGCACAACTGCGGGCTGGGCATGATCCGCCGCATCGAGCGCGCCACGCGTTATGTGGTGCAGATTGATGGCACGCCATCGGCGGCGTTGCGCGACGCGATCATGCGCGCCATCCATGATCCGATGACGGAGGCGGTGCGAGGCGATGCGGAAACGGCAGTCGAGTTGTTTGACATCCAGCCACCGGCACCGATGGCGCTTGTGCCGGTGATGTCACAGGGAAGGGCGGCACTGGTTTCGGCCAACCTCGCCATGGGACTGGCGATGGCGGCGGATGAAATTGATTATCTCTGCGACTATTACCAGCGGATTCGGCGTGACCCGACCGACGTCGAACTGATGATGTTTGCGCAGGCAAATTCCGAGCATTGCCGGCACAAGATATTCAACGCCTCCTGGACCATCGACGGCACGCCGCGCGAGCGGAGCCTGTTTGCCATGATCCGCAATACGCACCAGCTGGCGCCGCAGGGAACGGTGGTGGCCTATTCCGACAATTCGGCCGTGATGCAGGGCGCGACCATCGACCGATTTTTCCCCGCGGATGGCGGGCGGTTTGCGTTCCGTCAGGATGAGACCCACATCCTGATGAAGGTGGAGACGCACAATCATCCGACCGCGATTGCACCGTGGCCGGGTGCGGCCACCGGATCGGGCGGCGAGATCCGCGACGAGGGCGCCACCGGCATTGGCGCCAAGCCGAAAGCCGGTTTGACCGGGTTCTCGGTATCGAACCTGAACATCGATGGCTTTCGCCAGCCGTGGGAACACGACTATGGCAAGCCGGCGCGCATTGCCTCCGCGCTGTCGATCATGATCGAGGGGCCGCTTGGCGGCGCGGCATTCAACAATGAGTTCGGCCGCGTCAACTTGAACGGCTACTTCCGCACCTACGAGCAGCCGGCCAACGGCACCATGCGCGGCTACCACAAGCCAATCATGATTGCCGGCGGCCTCGGCAACATCTCGGCCGCGCACACCCACAAAAAGCCGCTCGCGCCGGGCGTGCTGTTCATCCAGTTGGGAGGACCGGGGATGCGCATCGGCCTCGGCGGCGGCGCGGCCTCGTCAATGACCTCGGGCAGCAATACCGAGGCGCTGGACTTCGATTCGGTACAGCGCGCCAACGCCGAGATGGAGCGCCGCTGCCAGGAAGTGATCGATGCCTGCTGGCAGCGCGGCGACGCCAATCCGATCCTCAGCCTGCACGATGTCGGTGCCGGCGGGATCTCGAATGCGCTGCCGGAACTGGCGCATGGTGGCGGCGTTGGCGCGAAATTCGACCTGCGCGCGGTGCCCTCGGAAGAACCGGGCATGAGTCCGCGCGAAATCTGGAGCAATGAATCGCAGGAACGCTACGTGCTGGCGATTGCCGCCGGCTCGCTGGCGGCGTTTCGCGCCATTTGCGAGCGCGAGCGTTGCCCGTTCGCCGTGCTCGGCACGGCAACCGCCACGCAGCAACTGGTGGTGGAGGACCCGCTGTTCGGCAATCGCCCCGTCGACATGGAAATGGATGTGCTGCTCGGCAAGCCGCCACGCATGCATCGCGACGTGACCACGCTGGCCGTTGCCCTGCCGGCGCTGGATACCGGCGCAATGACCCTGAAGGAGGCAACCTATCGGGTGCTGCGCCTGCCGACAGTGGCGGACAAATCCTTTCTCATCACCATCGGCGATCGCTCGGTGGGCGGCCTTACGGTGCGTGACCAGTTTGTCGGCCCGTGGCAGGTGCCGGTGGCCGATTGCGCGGTGACCCTGATGGGCTTCGACACGCTGCGCGGCGAAGCGATGGCGATGGGTGAGCGCGCACCGCTGGCGCTGATCGACGCGCCGGCGTCCGGACGGATGGCAGTCGGTGAAGCCATCACCAACATTGCCGCCGCCGACATAGCCGCCATCGGTGACATCAAGCTGTCCGCCAACTGGATGGCCGCAGCCGGCTATCCGGGTGAGGATGCGCGCCTGTACGAAACGGTGAAGGCGGTCGGCATGGAGCTTTGCCCGGCGCTGGGAATATCGATTCCGGTCGGCAAGGATTCGCTGTCGATGAAGACGGTCTGGAGCGAGGGCGATTCGAGCAAGGAAGTGGTGGCACCGGTATCGCTGATCATCTCGGCATTTGCGCCGGTGATCGATGCGGGCGCCACGCTGACGCCGGAACTGAACCGCTCGGCGCCGGTGGCGGACACCGAGCTGCTGCTGATCGATCTTGGCTCCGGCCGCAACCGGCTCGGCGGATCGGCGCTGGCGCAGGTTTATGGCCAGGTCGGCAACGATGCCCCCGACCTGGATGACGCTGCCGCCCTGCGCAAATTCTTTGCCGTGGTCCGCGAGCTGGCCGGCTCGGGCAGGATCCTCGCCTATCACGACCGCTCGGACGGCGGGCTGCTGGTGACGCTGGCGGAGATGATGTTTGCGTCCCGTTGCGGTGTGACCATTTATCTCGACACGCTTACCTATGCCGAGCGCGAAGCCGATGTCGATGACTACGATGCCACCGATGCCAGCCGGAAAATCGGCGAAGGCGATGCCGTGCTGGCAGCCATGTTCAGTGAAGAACTGGGTGCCGTGCTGCAGATTCGCAAGGCCGATCGCCCGGTAGTGATGCAGGCATTGCGCGATGCGGGCCTGTCGGCCTGCTCGCACATCGTCGGCCACGGCAATGACAGCGACGAGCTGCGCGTCGTTCGCGCCACCCGGGTCCTGCTGGCCGAGAAGCGGGTCGAGTTGCACCGCGCCTGGAGTGAAACCAGCTATCGCATCCAGGCGCTGCGCGACAACCCGGCGACTTCAAAGCAGGAATACGACCGCCTGCTCGACAGTGCCGACCATGGACTCAGCGCGCGGCTGACGTTCGACGCCGGCGACAACATCGCGGCGCCATTCATCAGCAAGGGAGCGGCGCCGAAGATGGCGATCCTGCGCGAGCAGGGTGTCAACGGCCAGGTTGAAATGGCGCATGCCTTCACCCGCGCCGGCTTCGACGCGTACGACGTGCACATGAGCGACATCATCAGCGGCCGCGTTTCGCTGCAGGATTTCAAGGGATTCGCCGCCTGCGGCGGGTTCTCCTACGGTGACGTGCTCGGTGCCGGTGAGGGTTGGGCCAAGTCGGTGCTGTTCAACAGCCGCGCGCGCGACGAATTTTCCGCTTTTTTCCAGCGCAGCGATTCGTTTGCGCTTGGTGTCTGCAACGGCTGCCAGATGATGTCCAATCTGCACCAGATCATCCCCGGGGCGGAAAACTGGCCGCACCTGGAACGCAATGCCAGCGAGCAATACGAAGCGCGCACGGTGCTGGTCGAGATCCGCGAGTCGCCATCGATCCTGTTTGCCGGCATGCACGGCTCCCGCTTGCCGGTGGCGACCGCCCACGGCGAAGGCCGTGCCGTGTTTCGCGACCAGGCGCAACAGGACGCGGTGCAGTGGCTGTGCGCCGCCCGCTTCGTCGATCACGCGGGCCGCGCCACCGAGCAGTTTCCCGCCAATCCCAATGGCTCGCCGCAAGGCATGACCGCGTTCACCACACCGGACGGCCGCTTCACCATCATGATGCCGCACCCGGAGCGTGTGGCACTGAATGTCAACCTGTCGTGGCGGCCGGCCGACTGGCCGCACGCGACCGGGCACGGCAAGCCGGCATTCAGCCCGTGGATGCGCATGTTCCGCAATGCAAGGAAATGGGTGGCATGACTGACGCCTGGCAGTGAAACTCCAGCACTGGAGCGGCTTGCAGCCCGAAAATGGCCTGAGAGGCTCGCCAGTGCTGGAGTTACGCTTTCAGCCCACCTTGGGCGCCGACACGCGCTTCACGCCGGCAACATACCTCGCCAGCGTTGGCGAAAGCTCACCCGGCGCGATCATCGCTTCGATCAGCTGGAACCGGCCGCGGGTCCGTGCCGCATGCTCCAGTGCGGCCGCCAATTCAGCGCAGGTACGGACCCGCACCCCGTCACCACCCATACCTGCGGCCATGCTGGCGAAATTCCATTCGTCCAGCCGATTGAACGCCGACTCCGGCTGGAAACATTGCAGCATGCCCCAGCCGGCATTGTTGAACACCAGTACGATCGGATCCCAGCCGTAGCGCCGGCAATTGCCCAGTTCCCAGCCGGTCATCTGGAACGCGCCGTCGCCGACCAGTATCAGTGCGCGCTGTCCGCTTGCCGCCTGCAGGCCCAGGCCGGCAGGGACGCCGAAACCCATGGTGGCGTAGTAGCCGGGTGCGACGCGGTGGGTGTGGTCGATATCCATCGAGGTAAACAGGCAGTCGCCGACATCAACGGCCAGCGGAAACCGGCCGTGACGCTTCATCAGGCAATTGATGGCCGTTGAGATGTCCGCCGGCGCGATCGCCTGGTCGCCCGGCGCGGCCTTGGCCGGCAATTCTGTTGCTGCAACCGGCGCTTTCATGACATTGGGCAGATGGTCGCGGGTACGTTCCAGCATGCCGCCGATCAGCGCCGCCAGCGGTATGTTGTCGTAGGTGTGATAGCCGAGCGCCACCCGGCCGTCGAGCGCCACGATGGAGCGGCGCAGGTCGATTTTTTTCTGCGACACGCCCAGATTGGTGTCGGACAGGATCACGCCAAGCAGGAACAGGGCGTCGGCATTTTCGACCAGCTCGGTGATGTCGGGCTGGCCGGCCACCCCCAGGTAGGTGCCGATCGGCGGCGGGTCGGCATCGGCCAGCAGCCCGCATCCCATGAAGCTGGTGACCACCGGAATGCTCAGGCGGCGAGCCAGCTCGGCCAGCGGCGCTTCCTGCCCATAGCGCCGCACCTCGACGCCGATCATCAGCACGGGTGACCGCGCCTGTGCAAGTCTTGCCAGAATATCGTCAATGCAGGCGGCGAGCGCGTTGGCGTCCACCGCCTCCGCTGGTTCTGCCACCACCGCTGCGCATGTCGCGCCGGGCATGTCGCGCGGAATCTCGATGTACACCGGCCGCGCCTCGCGCACGCAGGCGGCGAGCACGCGTGCGATTTCAGCCGGGGCACGGGCCGCGTCGTCGAGTCGCGTCTGTGCACAGGTAATTTCGCGGTATATCTGGAACTGCGAATCGAGCCGCTTGGCCTGGTGGTGCAATAGCAGGCCGCTCGCGGATTCGCCGCGCCCGGGACCGCCGGATATCACCACCACCGGCGATCGTTCGGCATACGCGCTGGCGATCGCATTGACCAGGTTCAGGGCGCCGGCGCCGTAGGTCACGGCGGCGACACCCGGCGCGCCCTGGATGCGTGCTGCCGCATCGGCGGCAAAGCCAACGGCGGGTTCGTGACTCAGGGTGTACAGCGGCAGAATGGCGGACTCTTCGGCCACCTTGAAAAACGGCAGGACAAAGTCACCGGGAATGCCGAAAATCTGGCGCGCGCCGTGATCTTTCAGTGCGTGCAGCAAGGCTTCGGCAAGATTCATGGCGGCTCGACAAGGTTGGTGAAAACCACATTGTCGCGGAGCGGTGTGACGCTGCTTTGCGCCAAATCAAGCTGCCATGCAGGCGGGCCACCGTTGACCCAGCGTCCCCGATCCCGCCTACACGGCCAGAAGCAGATTAATTCTCGAACCGCGCGCCGAACGCTTCCGCATAGGCAGACTCGCCGTATTCGAAATGGGCGTCGTGGGTATCGCCCAGATAAGTCGCCTCCACCGTCACCTTGACGTAGCGGTCGAGCTTCTGCCAGATCGCATAGGTGAGCTTGCGGGCAATCTCGCCCGGATGTTCGCCGGCGCGGATTTCGTGATCTGCCGACAGCGTGACGGCGGTGGCATCGTTGACCCGCGCACGCTCCACTTCCTCAGGCTTGGTCCAGTGCGCGGTGAAGACCTCGACCACCTGCGGCAGCTCGCGCGGCAGCAGGGGCGAGATGCTCACGTCGAGCCGGTAAAAATTTCCGGCCTTGGCAAACTGGACACGAACGGGAATATTCATGTGAACACGGTAATGGATGCGTCGCGACGGTGCAATCCTAGGCAAAGCGAAAAGTTTGGTTTAGCATCCAAGTCTGCATGGCGCAGCGGTTGAACCGGTGCGCCGGCAACAAAAAAGGCAGCCTTGGCTGCCTTTTTTGTTGTACGGCGCGGGTCGTTATTTTTCTTCGACCTTGGCCTTGGACTTCAGTTCCTGCACCAGCTTGGCGACCTGTTCCTGCTGCGCGCGCTGGCGGAAATTATCCCGCACCTCTTCAAACGTCGGCACTTTCATCGCGCGCGAATCGTCCAGTCGGATGACGTGATAGCCGAACGGCGACTTGACCGGGGTTTCCGTGGTCTGGCCTTTTTGCAGCGCCTTCATGGCGTTGCCGAACTCGGGCACATAACGGCCGGCAGGACCCCAATCCAGATCGCCACCGTTGTCCTTGGAGCCGGTGTCCTTGGATTTTTCCTTGGCCACCTTTTCGAACGACTCACCGCGCTTGAGTGAGGCGATGATTGCCTTCGCGTCGTCTTCCTTGTCGACCAGGATATGACGGGCTTTGTATTCCTTGTCGCCCATCTGTGCGACAAACTGGTCGTAGCCGGTTTTCAGTTGCGCGTCGGTGATCGGGTTGGCCTTGACGTAGTCGTCAAAGAACGCGCGAATCAGCACCGCCTGGCGCGCCATGTCCATCTGCGCGGCAACGGTCGGGTCCTTGTCGAGACCCTTCTTTTTCGCTGCCTGGGCCAGCACTTCGCGGCTGATCAGCTCTTCCTTGATCGCGGTGGCGACTTCCGCCGTTGCCGGCTGGCCGGACTGCTCGCGTTCGCGGTTCATGGCGGCAAAATGCGCCTGCGGGATGATGACGCCGTTGACGCTGACCTTGCCGTCGACTGCCTTCGCTGCCTTGGCAGGCTTGCCGGCTTTTTCGCTCTTGTCGGCCTGGGCGATGGCGGCCGGGGCAGCCACTGCTACAGCCAGAGCAACAACCAGGGATTTCATTTTCACTTGCATGAGTCTTCCTTCGGTGAGTAATTGAAACAAACTATTGCGGACGTGCGTCGATCTTCAGCGCGTGAATCCGGGTTTTCATCAGGTCGCCCAACAGGTCGTAGATCATGCGGTGGCGGGCGACCAACGAGTGCCCCGCAAAAATCGGTGAAACGATTTTCAGTTCGAAGTGGGTGCCGTCAACCACCCCGGTCCGTTCGGCATGGTCACGCGCGCCGTCATGGCCGGCATGGCTTGCCGAATCGTCGACGATCTCGAGCAATACCGGGTTCAACGATGCAAGGCGCTCGCGGATGACGGACTGGACGTTCATGGCATTCAGGCCGGCAGGACTTTCTTGAACGGCTTGACCGTCACCGAGGCGAATACCCCGGCCTTGCAATAAGGATCCTCCGATGCCCAGGCCAGCGCGGCTTCGCGCGAGGCGAACTCGGCCACGATCAACGAGCCGGAAAATCCGGCCGGTCCCGGCTCCTCGCTATCGATCAGCGGATGCGGTCCGGCAAGGATCAGCCGGCCGTCCGCCTGCAGCGCTTTGAGGCGCTCCACATGGGCGGGACGATTGGCCATGCGGCGCTCCAGTGCCCCCGGCAATTCCTCGCAAATGATGGCGTAGAGCATCAGACTTCCTTGACCTTGATGGCGCTGTCCTTTGGTGGTTCATCCGCCTCGTCAGGCAGGTACCTGGCCAGCCAGAACGCCTGGATAAACACGAAAATCACACTCAGCGCGGTGCCGCCGAACACCTTCACCTTCACCCACGCATCGAGTGAGAGTGTCATGGCGAAGTATTGGTTCAGTCCCGCCAGCAGCAGGAAAAACGCCCCCCAGCTGATCGACAGCTTTTGCCAGGCCTCGGGGGGAAGCTCGATTTCGTTGCCCAATACACTCTTGAGCGGATTTTTGCCAAACGCCACGGCGCCCAGGATCAGCAGCCCCATCAGGCCGTAAAACAGGGTCCATTTGACCTTGATGTAAAACTCGTCCTGCAACAGGATCGTCGCGGTACCGAAAATCAGGATGAAACCCAGGCTGATCCACTGGATCGGTTTGACCTTTTCCCGGCGCGCCAGTGACCAGACGATCTGGACGATGGCGGCGGCAATGGCAACGCCAGTCGCGACATAAATGTCGGCGAGCTTGTAGGCCGCGAAAAACAGCAGGACGGGGAGGAAATCGAACAGCAGCTTCATCAAATGCGGGAAAGTGTCAGTACTTGCTATAAATCAGTAACTTAGTATTTTCGCATGATTAGTGGGTTCGCGTCCAACGCGCATACTCCGCCTCGATCAATGAACGTGTTTCCGGCGGGAAACCCGGCTGGCAGGCCAGCGCGTGCGCCTCCTCGTAAAAGCCGGCGCGCTCATCCGGCAGATTGGCATTCAGCGTGTCGAAGGCGTAACGGATCATGGCGTCGTCGCCGCTGCGGATGGCGGTGATCGCCAGGTTCAGGTTCAGCAGCCGCCACGGTCGTTCAGGATTGGATCGCTCCAGATCCGGCCCCAAGGCCGGTGCAAGATGCCCAACCAGGCCCTGCATCATGGCGAACACGGCAGCGGTTTCCTGGCGCGAGGACGCGGTGTTGGCCTGTTCGGCCAGCGCGTTGACCACCGGCGCCACGGTGGCGAACTCCAGCCGGTGGCGCATGGCCCACCAGGCAACACCCAGCTGCACCGCAAACAGCGCCGGACGCTCCGCAGCAAGGTCGAGGCGCGAAAGCCAGCCTTCGAGTTCCGCCAGACAACGCAGCGACTCGTCCACGGCTTCGCCCGCATCCGACATCGGCAGCGTGGCGTCCGGGCCATAGCGCTGGTCGAGTGCTGCCATCAAATCAAGGAATTCCGCAACGCTGGCCAGTTGCAAAGCCGGCTCTCCACCTTGAGCGGCCTGTGCCGGAAAGCGCAACGCGCACGCTGCCTTCACCGACCCGGAAAGGCGCGCAAACCGCGCCGCCAGCTGGATCTCGTCGTCGGCAGCGCCGGAAAGTGCGCTGCTGCCGCCGCGCATGAACGTGATGGTCTTGGTTTCAACGGTGGAATCGGACATGGTGCCTGCGGGAATGAATGGAGCGGTTTGCTATGATGGAAGATTGCCGGAAAAGTTTGATGAATCAACAGCGCTCGCAGAATTTTGACCTGCACAATCACAGCATTGCCTCGGACGGGCTGCTCGCGCCGCGCGAGCTGATTGCGCTCGCCGCCAAGCACGGCTGCGACGGGATTGCGTTGACGGACCACGATACCACGGACGGGCTGGAGGAGGCCGCGCAGGCGGCGCGCGAACACGACTTGCGCTTCATCCGCGGGGTGGAGATTTCAGTCACCTGGCCGGCATTGTCGCAGGATGCCCTGGCCGACCTTAAGCCGGTAACGGTACACATCGTCGGGCTCGGCATTGATCCGGCCGATGCACGGCTGGTCGATGGACTGGCGTCCATTCGCGCCGGACGGCTGGAACGCGCCCGCCGCATCGGGGCCGATTTCGACCGTATCGGCATTCACGGTTTGTTCGACGATGCCTTCGACCTGGCGGAAAACAAAACCATGGTGGGGCGCACCCATTTTGCCCGGGCGCTGGCCGGCCGGGGCCTGGTTCAGGGTGTCGGCAAAGCCTTCGAGCGTTACCTGACGCCGGGCCGCCCCGGTTATGTGCCGCATCGCTGGGCGATGCTCGAGGATGCTGTGTCGTGGATTGCCGCCGCGGGAGGCCTGGCGGTGATCGCGCATCCGGGGCGCTACCGTCTCGAACCGGCCGACATGCGCAAACTGCTGGCGCAATTCAAGGATGCCGGCGGCCACGGCATCGAGGTCGTCACCGGCAGCCACCAGCCGCACCACTTTCGCGAATACGGCGGCCTGGCAAAGGAATTCGGCCTGCTGGCTTCGCGCGGCTCGGATTACCACGGCCCCGGCGAGAGTCCATACCGGCCCGGCACGTTGCCGGCTCTGGCCGAACACCTGACGCCGGTCTGGTCGATGCTTTGACCGGAGACATTTCAAAATGGCCCAATTCTTCGCCCTGCACCCGACCAATCCCGAACCGCGCCTGATCAAGCGTGCGGTCGAGATCGTGCGCAAGGGCGGCGTGATCGCCTACCCGACTGACTCCTGCTATGCCATTGGCTGCCACATCGGCGACAAGGCGGCGATGGAGCGCATTCGCCGCATCCGCGGCGTCGATGAACGCCATCATTTCACCCTGGTCTGCCGCGACCTGTCCGAGATCGGCACCTTCGCCAAAGTCGACAACGCGCAATACCGGCTGCTGAAGGCGCATACGCCGGGAACCTATACCTTCATCCTGCAGGCCACGCGTGAACTTCCCCGCCGCCTGGCGCATCCAAAGCGTTCGACCGTCGGCGTGAGGGTGCCCGAGCACGCCGCAACCCACGCGCTGCTGACCGAACTGGACGAGCCGCTGCTGTCGTCGACATTGATCCTGCCGGGGCAGACCGAGCCGATGAACGACGCCGAGTCGATCCGCAAGCATCTTCAGCACCAGCTCGATCTGATCATCGACGGTGGCGCCTGCGGGGTGGTGCCGACAACGATCATTGACTTGTCGGGCGAGGCCCCGATATTGGTGAGGCAGGGCAAGGGCGAGATTGCCAGTTTTGGATTTACCGACGAATAGCGGCCCGCCAGCCGAAACCATCCAGCAAAGGTCACATGGACGCCAGCTTCATCCAGAAAATTACCGTATTCGCGATTCCGCTGATTTTTGCCATCACCCTGCATGAAGCCGCGCACGCCTATGCCGCCAAGCATTTCGGCGATGCCACCGCCTATATGCTGGGCCGGATGACGCTGAACCCGATCAAGCACATCGATCCGGTCTGGACCATCCTGGTGCCGATCCTCACCCTGTTGTTCAGCCCGTTCGTGTTTGGCGCCGCCAAGCCGGTACCGGTCAATTTTGCCGGGTTGCGAAATCCCAAGCGCGACATGATCTGGGTCGCCGCTGCCGGCCCGCTGGCCAACCTGGCCATGATGATCGGCTGGGCACTGGCCGGAAAACTGGCGATCAGCCTGCCGGCATCGGAGCCGGCCGTGTACCTGGCGCTGGTGGCCGAGGCAGGCATCTTTGTCAACGCGCTGTTGATGGTGTTCAACCTCTTTCCGTTGCTGCCGCTCGACGGCGGCCGCATCCTGACCGGTCTGCTGCCCAACCGGCTGGCCTATGCCTTCTCGCGTACCGAACCCTACGGCATGTTCATCTTGATCGCCCTGATATTGACCGGAATCCTGGGAAAATTCATGTGGCCGCTGGTCGAACTGAGCATGAAATCGATATACGCTATAATAGGACTATCTTGACTGCTGCCCAGCGTACATCGCCTCCCGGCGATCGTTTGCAGCGGATCGTTGAACGCGGCACCGAATTCCCAATAAAGCCGCCGGTTCCAGCCCAGTACTGAAGCGAGTCCTACGGTTTCATAACCTTTGACAGGTTTACTGCATTGCGTTTTCGCCTTTGCGCGCCTGCGCGCAAAAAACACTTTCCCGTTATCCAGAGGCCAGATCCTTTGATCCCTCACTATGTTTCCTGACCGAGTACTTTCCGGCATGCGTCCGACCGGACGCCTGCATCTTGGCCATTACCACGGCGCGTTGAAAAACTGGGCAAAGCTGCAACACGAGCACCCGTGTTTCTTTTTTGTCGCCGACTGGCACGCACTGACCACGCATTACGAGACACCCGAGGTGATCGAGGAGTACACCTACGACACCGTGATCGACTGGATCGCCGCCGGCATCGATCCGGCCCAGGCAACCCTGTTCGCCCAGTCCAAGGTGCCGCAGCATGCCGAACTGACCCTGCTGCTGTCGTTCTTCACCCCGCTGTCGTGGCTGGAACGGGTGCCGACCTACAAGGACCAGATCGAAAAACTCGGTGAGCGCGGGCATGACCTCGCCACCTACGGCTTTCTCGGCTACCCGCTGATGCAGGCGGCAGACATCCTCATCTATCGCGCCAACCAGGTGCCGGTCGGCGAGGATCAGGTGTCGCATATCGAACTCACGCGCGAAGTCGCGCGCCGCTTCAATCACCTGTTCGGCCGCGAGAAGGGCTTCGAGGACAAGGCGGAAGCCGCCATCAAGAAGCTCGGCTCGAAAAAAGCCAAGCTGTACAACCAGCTGCGCACCCGTTACCAGCAGGACGGTGACGATGCCGCGCTGGTCGAGGCGCGCGAACTGCTCGGCGAGGTGCAGAACCTGTCGATGGGCGACCGCGAACGCCTGTTCGGCTTCCTCGAGGGTGGCGGCAAGGTGATCCTGCCCGAGCCGCAGGCGTTGCTGACCCCCACCTCGCGCCTGGTCGGACTCGACGGCGAGAAAATGTCCAAGAGCTACGGCAACACCATCGACCTGCGCGATTCGCCCGATGAAGTCAGCACCAAGGTGCGCAAGATGCCGACCGATCCGGCGCGGGTGCGGCGCACCGATCCGGGCGACCCGGAGAAGTGCCCGGTGTGGAACCTGCACCAGGTCTATACCGACGACACCACCCGCAAATGGGTGGTCGAGGGCTGCAAGAGCGCCGGCATCGGTTGCCTCGAATGCAAGCAGCCGGTGATCGACGCCATCGTCAAGGAACTGAAGCCGATGCGCGAACGCGCCGCGCCGTTCGAGGAAGATCCGACCCTGGTGCGCAACATCATTGCCGACGGCTGTGAGAAGGCGCGCGATGTGGCCGAGGAAACCATGCGCGAAGTGCGCGATGCGATGGGATTGAATTTTTCGTGAACCGGTCCGCGCAACGGCAGCCGCCATTCTCCTTCCCGCAACCGGAACCGGGCACAACATGAGCGTGGAACTCGTCGTCGACAACAGCAGCAATCCCCAGGCCTCGCTCGACATGGCGATGCCGGTGGCGCGCATCAAGGGCGAGCCGATGACCGACCTGCCGGCGGACCTGTTCATCCCGCCGGACGCGCTGTCGATCATCCTCGACGAATTCGAAGGCCCGCTCGACCTGCTGCTCTACCTGATCCGCAAGCACTCGCTCGACATCCTCGATATTCCGATGGCCGACCTGACGCGGCAGTACATGACCTATGTCGAGGCGATGCGCGAAGGCCAGCTGGAACTGGCCGCTGAATACCTGCTGATGGCCGCCCTGCTGATCGAAATCAAGTCGCGCATGCTGCTGCCGCGGCCGCCGCGCGCCGACGAAGCCGAACCGGACGATCCGCGTGCCGAGCTGGTGCGCCGCCTGCTCGAGTACGAACAGATGAAGGCTGCGGCGCAGGCGCTGGAGCAGCACCCGCGCAAGGATCGCGATTTTTCCACCGTCGATGTGATGATCGAGCAGGCGCTGGTGGCGCGGGTGCCGACCGTGCTGGTGGCCGACCTCACCGAAGCCTGGCGCGTGATCCTCAACCGCGCCAAGGCGACGCGCAGGCACAGCGTGTCGCGCGAAGAATTGTCGGTGCGGTCGCACATGTCGCGCATCCTGCGCCAGCTGAACGGCGTCGGCTTCATCCGTTTCGACGAGCTGTTCCAGCCGGAAGAAGGCGTGGCGGTGGTGGTGGTGAGCTTTCTCGCGGTGCTGGAACTGGCGCGCGAATCGCTCATCGACCTGGCCCAAAGCGCCGCCTTCGAACCCATTTACGTCAAGATCCGCGAAGCCCAGCCGCCCACGCTGGAACTGTCCCTCTAATGCACCTTGTTGCAATCAGGTAGCCGCACTATGTCGAACGAACACGCCAATCTCAATCCGGAAGCCGTCGAAATGCCCGCCGGTCCGCCCGACGCTGCTGCCAACACCGCTGCCGAGGCCGATGCGCCGGCTGCCGCCACCTCAATGGTCGACATGTCCGACGGCATTGCCGACAGTGCGCCGCATACCGTTGACGTGGCGGAGGCCAAGCTTGCGCTGGAGGCGGTGCTGATGGCGGCGTCCGAGCCGATGGCGGTAAACGAGCTGAAGCGGATTTTCGAGGGCGAATTGAGCGGTGACACGGTGCGCAACCTGCTGGAAGAAATGCGTGCCGAGTGGGTCGGCCGCAGTGTCGAACTGGCGCTGGTCGCCAGCGGCTACCGGTTTCGCGTCAAGCCCGAGTTCCAGAAGTATCTCGATCGCCTGTCGAGCGAGAAGCCACCGCGTTATTCGCGGGCGGTGCTGGAAACGCTGGCGATCATTGCCTACCGCCAGCCGGTGACGCGTGGCGACATCGAGGACATACGCGGGGTGCAGGTGTCGCCGCACATCCTCAAGACGCTGCAGGACCGCGGCTGGATCGACGAGATCGGCCACAAGGAAGTGGCCGGCCGCCCCGCGCTGTTCGCCACCACCCGTCATTTTCTCGATGACCTCAACCTGCGCTCGCTGGAAGAACTGCCGCCGCTGCACGAGCTGCAGGCCACACTCGACATGAGCCAGGCCGGTGCCGTGCTGTCCGCCGGCGAAACCCCGTCGCTGCCTGGCGTCGCCACCAGACAATCGTTCGATCCTGTTGCGCCGGCCGAAGCCGAGAGCGACACCGCAACCATCACGCCAGAGGAAACACCCGCCATGTCCGCCGAACCGATCGCAGAACCTTCGCCAGGCGAAGGTGCAGACAGCCCGGGCGAACCGCCGCTGGACGGCGCCGATCTCGCACCCGATGCGGAGACAACGGCATGATCAAGCGCATCGTCGTCACCGGCCTGAAAGCGCGCGGCTATGTCGATGGCCGCTACGTCGGCGAAGACAAGAAAGAGGGCGCACGCGAACGCACCGACGTGCTTGGCACGCCGAAACGGCGCGGCAAAGCCGGCGCCGGTGCCGGTACCGGCGTGGGCAAGGGGCGCGGCAAGAAACGCGGCGTCGGCGCCGGCGGCCTGCCGGCAGACAATCTGGGCAATGCCACCGCCGGTAAACGCGGCAAGCGCGGCAAGACACCGGGGCGCGGTCCGGCCCTCGGTGGACAGGCGGCCGGTGCCGGCAATACCTTCGGCCAGCCGCCTGCCGGTCGCGGCGCGCGCGGCCAGCCGCGCAGCCAGCCTCGCAAGAACAAGTCCGGCCGCAAGACGCCGTTCCGTCCGGGTGCCAACAGCGTGCCGCTTGCGCCGTCGCCGTCCGAGATGGCCGATATTCGCCGCTTCGGCGACGAAACCAAATCCGGCCAGTTTGCCGAGGCGCTGGCGGCGCAGGCCAACGTCAAGCGCGAGCGCCTGCACAAGGTGATGGCGCAATCCGGCATCGGTTCGCGCCGCGACATGGAAATCATGATTGCCGGCGGCCGCGTCATGGTCAACGGCATCGTCGCCACCGCCGGCACGCAGGTGTCACCGGGCGACAACGTGATGGTCGATCACCGGCCGATCAAACTCAAGTTCAACGAAGAGCTGCCGCGGGTGCTGCTGTATCACAAGCCCGAGGGCGAGATTGTCACCACCAACGATCCGGGCAACCGCATCACCGTGTTCGACAACCTGCCGCGGGTTGAAAACGGCAAATGGGTCGCCATCGGCCGGCTTGACATCAACACCTCCGGCCTGCTGATTTTCACCACCAGCGGCGAGCTGGCCAATCGCTTCATGCACCCGCGCTATGAAGTCGAACGCGAATACGCGGTGCGCATCCTCGGCGAGCTGACCGAGGAGCAGACCCAGGCGCTGCTGGCCGGCGTCAACATCGATTTCGAGCGCGATGAAGACGACGAGGACGACGAGGATCATCCGATTGTCCCGGCGCGCTTCGACACCATCGAGAAACGCGGCGGCGAAGGCGTCAACCAGTGGTACCACGTCACGATCAAGGAAGGCCGCAACCGGGAAGTGCGCAAGATGTTCGAATCGCAGGGCCTGACGGTGTCGCGCCTGATTCGCATCCGCTTCGGCCAGATCGAGCTGCCGCAGCGCCTGGCGCGCGGCAAGATGATGGAGCTGGCCCCCGATCAGGTACGCAGCATTCTCACCGCAGCCGGCATCGCCGATGAATTCGGCGCGGC